>NZ_JANOCG010000173.1:0-10925 GCF_031412075.1 Rhizobacter sp. | reverse complement strand
TGATCGCACGCGGCGTGATCGGTGATTTCAGAGCGCCAGACATCCTGCGCTTCGGTTTCACCCCGCTCTACACCCGCTTCATCGATGTGTGGGACGCGGTCGAGCAACTCGCGCAGGTGCTGCACAGCGGCGAGTGGCGCGAACCGCGTTTCAACCAGCGGGCCGCCGTGACATGAGCAACACCGAAAAGATCGTCACCGACGAAGGCGCGAAGCTCGACTTTTCCAAGGACATGAGCTACGGCGACTACCTGCACCTCGACGCGGTGCTCAACGCCCAGGTGCCGCTCTCTCCCGACCACAACGAGATGCTGTTCATCGTGCAGCACCAGACCAGCGAGCTGTGGATGAAGCTGATGCTGCACGAGCTGAGCGCAGCGATGCAATGTGTGGCGAAAGACGATCTCGGCAGCGCCTTCAAGATGCTGGCCCGCGTGAGCAAGATCATGGAGCAGCTGGTGCACGCCTGGGACGTGCTGGCCACCATGACGCCGCCCGAGTACTCGGCCATCCGCCCCTACCTCAGCAACAGCAGCGGCTTCCAGAGCTGGCAGTACCGTTGCATCGAGTTCAGCCTCGGCAACAAGAACGCCGCCATGCTCAAGCCGCACACCCACCGGCCCGAGATCCTGGCGCGGGTCGATGCCGCCTGGCGCGCACCGTCTTTGTACGACGAAGCGCTACGACTGCTCGCTCGCCGCGGCCTCACGCTGCCCACCAGCCACACCGAGCGCGACTGGACCCAACCCTACGCCGCCAGCCGCGAGGTCGAAGAAGCCTGGCTGGTGGTCTACCGCGATCCGAAACAGCACTGGGACCTGTACCAGCTCGGCGAAGAACTCACCGACCTCGAAGACGCCTTCCGCCTCTGGCGCTTTCGCCACGTCACCACCGTCGAACGCGTGATCGGCTTCAAGCGCGGCACCGGTGGCACGGGCGGCGTGAGTTACCTCCGCAAGATGCTCGACGTGGTGTTGTTCCCCGAGATCTGGTCGCTGCGCACGGATTTGTAGATGTTGATCTCGCGCCGCCCCATGGCCTCGTTGGCGAACTTCGTCGACACGCTGTGGGCCAGCGAGCGTGGCGCCATGCCGCATGCACGCGAGGCCAACCTGCCCACCGGGCGGGTCGACATCGTGATCCCGCTGCTCGAGCACCAGGCCCTCACCCGTTTCACCGGCGCTGACGATGCACAAGGCGAGCGTTTCCTCGGCGCGGTGATCCAGGGCGCACAAGACCGCATGCACCTGCGCGACACGCACGCGGCCTCAGCCGTGGTGGGTGTGCATTTCAAACCCGGTGGCGCTGCTGCGTTTTTTGGTGGCGCCCTGCCCGAGCTGCACAACCGAACCGTGCTGCTCGACGCGCTGTGGGGCCCGAGCGTGGGGGTGCTGCGCGATGAGCTGCAAGAAACCCGTGGCCCGCACGCCCGCCTGCTGCGGTTGGAGGCCTACCTGATGGCGCGGCTGCAACACGCCCCACCGGCCGACACGATGGTGATGGCAGCACTGCAAACACTGGCCCGACAACCCAGTGCAGCATTCATCGAGCCGGTACAGCGCGCCAGCGGCTGCGGCCCGACCCAATTCATCAGCCGCTTCGAACGCACGGTCGGCCTCACACCGAAACGGTATGCGCGGGTGCTGCGCTTTCATGCGTTGATCCAGACCCTGGCGCTGGATGCACCGCGCGACTGGGCACTGACGGCCGCCGAGGCCGGCTACGCCGACCAGTCGCACCTCATCCATGAGTTCAAGCGATTGGCGGGCGTCACGCCCAGCGCCTACCGCGCGGTGGCGCCCGATCACCCGACGCACATGGTGGTGACCGAAAAAATCTCCAATACGCGCTGAACCTTGCGGCCTAGGATGCGCCCAAGTTCAATCCACAAGGAGCCTCACCATGACCCAGAACGCCATCCATGAGCTGTACGCCTACCTCTGCGTGCCCGACACCCAACAGGCCATCAACTTCTACACCCAGGCCTTCGGTGCACAAGAGTTGTACCGTCTCACCGAACCCTCGGGCCGCATCGGCCACGCCGAGCTGCAGATGGGGCCAAGCGCCGTTCTGATGTTGTCGGATCAGTACCCCGAATACGGCATCACTGCGCCGCCGCCCGAAGGGCTATCGGGCATGGTGATCCACCTGCATGTGGACGACAGCGACACGATGGGCCGCCAGGCCGTGGCGACTGGCGCCACCATGCTGAGCGAGCCCGCCGACCAGTTCTACGGCGAGCGCAGCTGCAAGGTGCGCGACCCTTTTGGCCACACCTGGCTGCTGGGCCACTCCATCGAGAAAGTGGCCCCTGAAGAAATGCAGCGCCGCTACACCGAGCTGATGAACAACAGCTGAGACAACGCTTGAGCTCAGCCGCCGAAGTTGTCGCTCGTGCCCTGCGGGAAGACGACGATCGCGCGCGTCGGCTTGCCATTGCCCACCGACACACGCTGCTCCTTCGTCTTGCCGGCCAGTGTGGTTTGCAAGCGGTACTGGCCCGCCGGCACCTTGGCCCAGAGGTACGGGCCGTCGGTCTTGGCGTCCAGCACCACGGCACCCTTGCGGTCGATCAGCTTCACCTGTGCGTCGGCCGAGAAGCCGTTCTTGGCGCCGTCTTTTTCGTAAACCTCGATGTTGAGCGAGTACTGGCCACGCGCCTGAGTGAAGGCCGGAATCTGCTCGTAAGGGATGCCGCCGGTCACGTAGCTCACGTCACCCGACGTGCGCGTCTCGGGCAGCGGAGCCGCCTCGCCCGCCAGCACCGACTTGGCCGCCTCACCCGGGGGCGGCGAGGTGGCGCTGGTCTGAGACCAGGCCGCTTGAGCCGCCATCAGCGCGGCGCAGGCCAGCGCGGGAATCAGCTTGGTCTTGAATGCGTTTGTCATGGTGTTCCTTTCAAGTGATTCAAGGAAACCATTGGGCTCGCAATCCCGGGCTGTGTTCTCGTGCAGACGCGGGTCGCGGCCTTGTCCTACGCGAGTTCAGCCAAGATTGACCGGCACGAAGATCCGTTCTCCTTCACGTTCGACCAACAGCGCCACGCTCTTCGGTTTGTTGCCCATCACGCTCTTGACCTGCTCGACCGAAGTGACCGGCCGGCCGTTGATGGCAATGAGCACATCACCCCGCTCGATGCCAGCCCGCGCGGCGGGTCCGCTCACATTTTCAACCAGCAGGCCGCCTTCGCTTTGCACCTCGCGGCGCTCCTCGCGCGTCAGCGGTCGCAGCGCGAGGCCGAGCTGGCCTGCACGGTCGGCGGGCTCGTCCGCTGCGGCCTGCTTGGCCGCTTCATCGGCGCCACCGAGCCTGGCCTCGAGGTCGATCGCCGAGCGGTCACGCCACACCTTGAGCTTGACGCGCTCGCCAGGGCTGGCCATGCCGATCACGCTGCTGAGCGAACCCGAACGAACGATGGGCTCGCCGTTGACCTCGGTGATCACGTCCCCGGGCTTCAAGCCCGCCTTGGCGGCCGCACTGTTGCGCGCCACGCTCGCGACCAACGCGCCGTCGGGCCGGGGCATGCCGAACGATTCGGCCAGCGCCTGGTTCACGTCTTGCACCGTCACGCCCAGGCGGCCGTGGCTGGCCTTGCCGGTGGCCACGATCTGGTCCTTGACCTTGAGAGCCACGTCGATCGGGATGGCAAACGACAAGCCCTGGTAGCCCCCCGATTGCGAATAGATCTGCGCGTTGATACCCACCACCGAGCCGCTGCCGTCGAACAGCGGGCCGCCCGAGTTGCCGGGGTTCACCGCCGCGTCGGTCTGGATGAAGGGCACCACCGAGTCGCCCGGCAGCGAGCGGCCCTTGGCGCTGACGATGCCTTGTGTGGCCGTCTGCTCAAAACCGAAGGGCGCGCCAATCGCCATCACCGGGTCGCCCACCTCGAGCTGCTTGGGGTTGCCCAGGCGCACGGTGGGCAGGTCTTTGGCATTGATGCGCAGCACCGCCACGTCGGTCACCGGGTCGCTGCCGAGCACCTTGGCGCTGAACTCGCGGCGGTCGCTGAGCTTCACGCTCACTTCCTTGGCGTCGCGCACCACGTGGGCGTTGGTCAGGATCAAACCATCGCTCGCAATGATGAACCCTGACCCCTGGCCACGAAACGGCTGCGAGGGTCCCTCACCCCGCCCACGCGGCTGCATGCCCGGCAGGCCACGGAAGAACTGGAAGAACGGATCGTTCTCCATGCCGGGCGGCAAACCTTGCTGCGGCGTGTTCGCGACCGCCTGCGTGCCCGACACGGTCACACCCACCACCGCCGGCCCGGCCTGGGCAAAGATGGCGCGGTAATTGGGCACGGTGGCTTGCGCCGGGATCGGCGCCACCGGCGCCATCGCGGCTGCCGCGGCGGTGGGGCCGCTCAAGGCGGCCATGGCCACAGGCGTACTCACGACAGCGGCGGGTTCGTTCTTCTTCAGCCAATGGGGCAGGCCAAACGCTCCAGCCGAGCCCATGGCCAACACGCCAGCGGCCACCAGGGTGGCATTCAAGGGGTTGAGTTTCATCGTGAGCCTCTTGTGTGATCTGTCTGCGCGGAACATTCCGCCTGACGCACAAGATAAAGAGGCCCGGTGAACGCTGCGTTAGGGCTCGGTTAGGCCAAGGTTAAGAACTCGGTCGCTGCAGCAGCGCCTCGATCAGCTCGTCTTTCTCGGCCCACTGCGCTTCGACCCAGGTGCTGATGCGCTGGCGGTAGGCCTTGTCGCCCATCGGGTCACTGCCCAGCACCTCGGGCGGGATCTCGCAACGCTGCACGCGCACGATCACCGCGTCGAGGCGGCCGCTCAACAAGTCCCAGAAAGTCGGTGCCCCATTGGGGTAGACGATGGTCACGTCCAGCAAGGCCTCGAACTGCTCGCCCATGGTCGCCAGCGCAATGCCCAGGCCGCCGATCTTGGGCTTGAGCAGGTGGCGGTAAGGGCTGTTCTGCCGGTCGTGCTTGGCCTGCGTGAAACGCGTGCCTTCCACGAAGTTGATCACCGAGGTGGGGATGCGCTTGAACTTCTCGCACGCCTCGCGCGTGGTCTTCAAATCGTTTTGCCGCGCGCCGTGGCCCTTGCCGCGCTTCATGAAGGGGAAGTCGAGCGCCCACCATGCCAGGCCGATCACCGGCACCCAGATCAGCTCTTGTTTCAAGAAGAATTTCAGGAACGGGATGTGGCCGTGGAACACCCGCTGCAACACCAGAATGTCGACCCAGCTCTGGTGGTTGCTCGACACCAGGTACCAGCCCTGCGGGTTGAGCTCGTTGACACCTTGCACGTCCCACTGCACCGGGCGCACGGCCGCAATCCAGGCGTTGTTGACGGCCACCCAGCCCGAGGCCAGCGCGGTCAGCACCCGGTCGCAGCCGCGGCGCACGGCCTCGAAGGGCAACAACAGCTTGAGCAGCGAGGGCGGTGCCAGGCTGCTGGCCACGATCAAGGTGTTGAGGCCGAGCGTGAAGCCGGTCAAGCTGCCGCGCAGTGCAGCAGGCAAACGTGAAAGCATGGTGACGGAACCTGCGGTTCGAGAGAGAGAGTCGGGCGATTGTGCGGCAGCCCGGGGCTGGCCTGGCTCAGCGAATCTTCGCGAGCGCCTGCTCCAGGTGGCCCAGCGTGCGGTCGATGTGGCCCAGCTTGTCGAGCCCGAAGAGGCCGATGCGCCAGGTGCGAAAGTCAGCCGGCTCGTCACATTGCAGCGGCACACCCGCCGCCGTCTGCAGGCCCAGCTCGCGAAACTTCTTCGATGAGTGAATGTCGGCATCGGTGGTGTAGCTCACCACCACGCCCGGTGCTTCGAAGCCAGGCGCCGCCACGCTCTTGAAGCCGTGGCCGACCAAGAGCGCACGCACACGGCTGCCCAGCTGCTGCTGCGCGGCGCGCGCGCGCTCGAAGCCGAAGGCCTTGGTCTCCAGCATCACGTCGCGCATGCGGGCGAGCGCGTCGGTGGGCAGGGTGGTGTGGTACGCGAAGGCACCACCTTCGTAGGTTTCCATCATCTGCAGCCACTTGCGCAGGTCACAGGCAAAGCTGGTGCTGGTGGTCTTGTCGATGCCCTCGCGTGCGCGCTCGCTGAGCATCACGAAGGCGCAGCCTGGCGAACCGCTCCAGCCCTTTTGCGGGGCGCTGATGAGCACGTCGACCTGGTTGGCCACCATGTCGACCCAGATCGCGCCCGAAGCAATGCAGTCGAGCACGAACATGCCACCGACCGCGTGCACCGCCTCGCCCACGGCGCGCAGGTAGTCGTCGGGCAGCAGCATGCCGCTGGCGGTCTCGACGTGCGCGGCCAACACCAGCGCCGGTTTTTCGCGCTGGATGGTGGCCACCACCTCGGCGATGGGCGCCGGCGCATACGCCGCTTCGGGGCCCGTTGCGATGGGCCGCGCCTTCAGCACCGTGGCCGAAGCCGGAATCGAGCCCATGTCGAAGATCTGCGTCCAGCGGTAGCTGAACCAGCCGTTGCGGATAACCAGCACCTTTTGCGCGGTGGCGAACTGGCGGGCCACGGCTTCCATGCCGAAGCTGCCGCTGCCCGGCACCACGATGGCCGATTTGGCGTTGTAGGCCTCTTTCAAGGTGGCCGAGATGTCGCGCATCACGCCTTGAAATTTTTGCGACATGTGGTTGAGCGCACGGTCGGTGTAAACGACCGAAAACTCAAGCAGGCCTTCGGGGTCGACGTGGGGCAGCAGTCCAGGCATGGCAGGTCTCGTTGATGGCTTCGAGGCAGCTTAGCACCGGCGTTTGAAGTCTGGCTTCAGGGCTTTTGCGACGACCGGCGGGCCGCTTGGCGGATCAAGTCCGCACCCTCCGAACCGTAGTGGAAGGAGGCCAGAAAATCTTCCACCTGGTAGCCGGGCTGGGCGCGCTGGACGGCCGCGGCCAGTTGGTTCGCTTCGTCGCCGCGGTCGGCCAGCGCGAGGCAGTACTGCGCAATCGCCAGGATGTGCACGTGCGCATTCGGCCGGGCCGCGGCCTTGATGGCCCAGTCGGCCGCCTCGTCGTGGCGGCCCAGGCGCATCAGCCCCAGTGCGCGGGCGCCCATCATGGCGAAGAGCATCGGGTCGAAGGGGCTCAGCGCGCGCGAGTGATCAGACTCATTGATGGCCGCCTGCGGGTCGCCCGACTGGGCATGCACGAAGGCCAGCGTGTAGTGGCCATGCGCAAAGTTGGGGCTCAGGTCGACGCAGGTGTCGAGCTCGGCCAGCGACTCGCTCAAGCGCCCGCGCAGCCAATGGGCGCGGCCCAGCGCCCAGTGGGC
This sequence comes from Rhizobacter sp., assembly GCF_031412075.1. GTDB lineage: Bacteria > Pseudomonadota > Gammaproteobacteria > Burkholderiales > Burkholderiaceae_C > Rhizobacter. Next base: position 3,675 of record NZ_JANOCG010000173.1, on the reverse strand, counting down.
CGAGGGGTCGAGCTCATCGGCCATCAGGCCTTGCGAGGCCACGCGGTAGGCCGACTCTGCGGCTTCGTCACGCCCGGCCCAGCCGAGAAACGCGTCCTGGAAGTGGGTGAACGACAAGCCGGCGTAAGGCCGCGCGAAACCCGGGTCGAGCCGCACCGCCATTTCGAAGAAGTGGCGCGCCTGTTCGTTGTCTTCGCGGTTGAAACGCATCATGTGCCACAGGCCGCGGTGGTGGGCTTCCCAGGCGTCGAGCGAGCTGGGGGCCTTGAGGATGGCGCGGTTGCGCTCGGCCACCTCGATCTGGCTGGCCACCGCGGCCACGATGCGGTCGCCGATGATGTCGAGCCAGCCGAAGGTGTCGTCCTGCTTGCCGGCAAACACCTCGGCCCACAGCACACGCGCGCTGCGTGTTTCGGTGAGTTGCACGGTGACGCTCACCCGCCCGCCGGCTTCGTGGCGCAGCGATCCGCCAGCCACGTAATCGACGTTGAGCCGGCGACCGGCGTCTTCGGCGCCGATGCGCCGCTCGTCGAGCGCAAACACCGTGCCTTGCGCGATCACGAACATGCTGCGCAGCTTGGCCAGGCGCGTGATGATGTCGTGCGCCAGGCCGTCGCCCAAACCCCCGCGCACCGCCACGCCACGCGTGCGGTCGGTGAAGGGCATGACGGCCAGCGAAGCGCGGCGGTGGGTGGCGGTGGGCTCGGGCACCACCACGGGCGGCGCGTCGGCCAACACGATGAGCCCGCTGCCCGAAGGCGCCGCATGCCGCTGCTTGGCGGCCCGCCAGGCGAGGCCGATGGGCGCCCAGTCCTGGCCTTCGGCGTCGTACTGGCGCGCGGTGGCGGCCAGGTGTTCGTCGCCCTCGCGCAAGCGTCCGCCTTCGGCCAGCGCCTCGAACAGCCGCTCATGCGCGCGCACATCGAACGGCGCGAGCCGCAGCCAGGCCTCGATGCAGGCGATGGCCTCGCCTGACCCCGCGGGCAACACCAGGGCCAGGCGCTCCAGCACCGCCACCTGCCCGGCCCGAAAACGCCGTCGCTGCGCGGTGAGCCAGGCGCTGTAAGCGGCGCTGCGCGGGATCTCCAGGCCTTCGAGAAAGTCACCCCGGAACTGCGCGGCCAGTGCGCGCAAGGCGCCGGCGTCGAGTGAGGCGATGCCGCTTTGCAGCGTGTGGCTGACCCGCAGCACATCGACCTCGCAGCCGGTGAGGTCGAGCCGCAACGCGTCGCCATTGGCCTGCACGCGGGCGTGGCCGGGCTCGTCGAGCACCGCGCGCAGCTTGCTCAGGCACCAGCGCAGCTCGCCGCGCGGGTCGTTGGGCAGGTCCCAGAGCAGCTCGCACAAGTGGCTGCGCGACACCTCGTGCGCGGCCATGGCCAGGTAGGCGGCGAGGGCGCGCACCTTGCGCGAACTGGGCAGCGCCAGCGGCTGCGCCCCGCGGCTCACCTGCAGCGGCCCGAGCAATTGCAGCTGCAAGGCGGCAGGTTCAGTGCGAGATTCCACGCCCTTTTCCACGCCGATTACCACGCTGCCTCCCACGCGAGGGTTCGACAGTGCGTGTCGGGGCAAGCGCTGCGTGCCCAGGCACCGCCAGCTGAGCGCCGGCCCCGCCAAGCGGGGCGAGACACATTCGATGGACCCACTTTTGGAACACACCTCATGAACACATTTTCTACCGCCGTGGCCGGCACGGCACCCCCTACCGTCACACCCGACTTCAACGCCATCAAAACCCGCCAAAAGGCGGCCTGGGCTTCTGGCGACTATGCCGTCGTCGGTACCACGCTGCAGATCGTCGGCGAGTCGCTGTGCGAAGCGCTCGACCTGCGCGCCGGCCAGCGTGTGCTCGACGTGGCCGCCGGCAACGGCAACGTGACCCTCGCCGCCGCACGCCGCTGGGCCGAAGTGACCTCCACCGACTACGTGCCTGCCCTGCTCGAGCTGGGCCGCGCCCGCGCTGCGGCCGAAGGCCTGAGCCACATCGATTTCCGCGAGGCCGATGTCGAGGCCCTTCCCTTCGACGACGCCAGCTTCGACGCCGTGGTCTCCACCTTCGGCTGCATGTTCGCCCCCAACCCACCGCGTGTGGCCAGCGAGATGCTGCGTGTGTGCAAGCCCGGCGGCAAGATCGGCATGGCCAACTGGACACCCGATGGCTTCATCGGCCAGCTGTTCAAGACCATCGGTAAACACGTGCCGCCCCCAGCCGGCGTGAGCTCACCCGCGCTGTGGGGCACACGCGAACGCCTGGCCGAGTTGTTTGAAGGCGAGGTTCGCCAGATCCACGTCGAACAACGCCAGTTCATCATGCGCTACCGCTCGCCCGAACACTGGCTCGACGTGTTCAAGACCTACTACGGCCCGGTGCTGAAGGCCTTTGCGGCGCTCGACGCCGACAAGCAGCCGGCCCTGGCCGACGACCTGCTCACGCTGATCAGCCGCTTCAACCGCGCTGACGACAACACCATGGTCGCGCCCAGCGACTACCTGCAAATCGTCATCACTCGCAAGTGATTTGTCATCACTCGCAAGTGATTCACCCCAAAACGGAAACACCCATGAAGATTGCCCACAACAGAAAGGCCGCATTGGCCGCCGGCGGCCTGCTCGCCCTCACCCTCCACGCGCAGGCCGACGTGGTGACCGACTGGAACATCAAGGCCGGTGAGCTCGTCATCGAAGCCAAGCTCGGCACCCCACCCGCCAACCGCGTGATGGCCATCGTGCAGACCGCCGTGCACGAAGCCGTCAACACGGCATCGTTGCGCCAAGCGGGCGACGTGACGCTCGATGCCGCGGTGGCTGCGGCCAACCGCAACACGCTGCTGAAGCTGATCCCGGCGCAAGAGCCGTCGATCACCAGCGCCTACCAGGCCGCACTCGCCAAGCTGGCGGACGGCCCCGCCAAGGCCGCGGGCATCACCGCCGGCGAGCAAGCCGCTGCGGCCGTGCTGGCGCGCCGCGCCGACGATGGCGCCGCCACGCCCGAGCGTTATCGCCCGCACACCACGCCGGGGGCCTATGTGCCGACCGCCGCGGTAGCCGCACCGCAGTGGCCGCAGCGCAAGACCTGGCTGCTGGCGAGCGCCGCGCAGTTTCGCCCTGGCCCGCCGCCTGCGCTCACCAGCACCGTGTGGGCGCGCGACTACGAAGAGGTCAGAACCCTCGGCAGCAAGGCCAGCAAGCAGCGCAGCGCGGAGCAGACCGAGGTGGCGCGCTTTTGGGATTATTCGCTGCCCCCGATCTACCACGGTGTGGTGCGTTCGGTCGCCCACATGCCGGGCCGCAGCGTGGCGCAAAACGCGCGCCTGTTTGCCACCGTCACGCAGGCGATGGACGACGCGATGATGGCGGTGTTCGACGCCAAGTACCACCACAACTTCTGGCGCCCCGTCACCGCCATCCGCAACGGCGAGGCCGACGGCCACCACGCCACCCAGGCCGAGCCGGGCTGGGCCTCGCTGATCGAGTCGCCGCAGCACCCCGAGTACCCGAGCGCGCACGCCATTCTGGCCGCGACGCTGGGCACCATCCTGCAGGCTGAAGTCGGCAACGGCAAACTGCCGGTCTTGAGCACCAGCAGCCCGACCGCCCAGGGCGCCACCCGCCGCTGGGCCCAGGTCGACGACTTCATGACCGAAGTGGCCCACTCGCGCATCTGGGGCGGCATCC
>NZ_JANOCG010000172.1:0-1727 GCF_031412075.1 Rhizobacter sp. | reverse complement strand
TGCCGCCGGCGGGTTTTTCGCGCAGGCTTTCGTGCAGGGCGCCCAGGCGGGTCAGGTCGATCCAGGCTACGGCGCCGGCCAACTCACCCACCGGGCGCTCCAGCTTGCGGGTCACCGGCCATTGCCAGGCCTGGCCCGTGGCGTCGCGTGTAGGCAACCCGGTTGCCACGTCGCCGGCAGCCGTCGGCCAGGTGACGGCCCCCATCCCGCCCTGCCACGGTGCGGCGCCCGGCGAGGCCAGCGCTTGCCCGGCTACGTTGGCAAAGCCGTAACTCACCAGGCCGTCGGAGCCCTGGTTCAGGCGCGTCACCAGGCCGGCGAGGCCGCTGTCTTGCGAAACGTCAGCTTGCGGGTGGGTTTGCACCCAGTAATCGAGCAGCGCCAGATCGGTCTCGATGCTGCTGAGCAAGCCGCGGGTCTGCTGGACCACCACGTTGTTGATCAGGCGCAGCTGCTTTTGGGCGCTTTCGACCATGCGCCGCTCTTGAACCACCGAAAAGATGAGGATCAACGCCCACAGCACCCCCAGCAGGCCGAACATCGCGATGTACGGCCCTCGGGCTTGCAGTCGTCGATGGGCTTCCACGGTCGGGCTGGGCGTTGCCCGACGTTACTTCTGCGCCGGGCGCTTGGTCGGCGGCGGCAAAGCAGGCCGCTTGGGCGGCAGCACGGCGGGCTCGGGCGGGCGCGCACCGCCAGCCAGCAGGCCCGGCGTGCCGATGCACCGAAGCGTCTTGGGCGCCATCGCATAGGTGCTGGTGCCGGCCACGCTTTGTTCGAGTGCGGCCGAGATGAGCGCCGACTTGGCGGCCTCGCAGGCCAGGCCCGAGTTGAAACTCGCGACCAGATAAGGGTTCATGCCATAGGCCGTCACAACGAAGGCGAAGAGCGATACCACGGGGAAGTCTCCTTGGGCGTGCGGGCCCTGATGTTCGCGCACATTAGCTGAAGCGCAATCTGTTACAGGCCCGAGTTGCCGGGTGGATCGGTGCCAATTGTCGAGATCCGCCACCACGCGGGCAGCAGACGGCGCACCTTGGCCGAGGCAAAACGGTCGTCGATCAGGCAGATCACGCCCTGGTCGGCAGGGGTGCGTATCACCCGGCCGGCGGCTTGCACCACCTTTTGCAGACCGGGGTAGAGGTAGGCGTAGTCGTAGCCCTGCGCTTCGCCAAAACGTTCGCCCAGGCGCTGCTTCATGTGCTCGTTGACGGGGTTGAACTGCGGCAGGCCGAGGGTGGCGATGAAGGCACCGATGAGGCGCCGCCCGGGCAGGTCGATGCCTTCGGCAAACGAGCCGCCGAGTACGGCAAAGCCGATGCCCTGGCTGCTAGTGGTGAAACGCGCCAGAAACTGCTCGCGCGCGGCTTCGTCCATGCCGCGCGATTGTTCCCACACCAGCACCTGCGGCGCTTGTTCGCGAAACAGCGCCAGCACCTTCTGCAGGTAGTCGAAGCTGCTGAAAAACGCGAGGTAGTTGCCGGGCTGCGCCACGTACTGCTCGGCCATCAGTTCGGCAATGGGTGCGAGCGAGGCGTCGCGGTGCTGAAAGCGGGTGGAGATGTGGCCGGCCAGGCGCACGCTCAGTTGCTCGGGGGAAAACGGCGTGGGCACGTCGACCCAGGCGGTGTTGTCGGGCAGGCCCAGGGTGTCGGCATAAAACTGACGCGGGCTCAGCGTGGCTGAAAAAAGCGCCACTGAACGTGCCGCCTCCAGGCGCGGTGTGA
>NZ_JANOCG010000171.1:0-5274 GCF_031412075.1 Rhizobacter sp. | reverse complement strand
CTGCCGGCGGGCGCGGCGCTGATCGAGGGCATGGGCTGGCACGAGTTCGAACGGCTCGCGGCCGAGGGCTTTCGCCAGCGCGGTTATGCCGTCAGCGAAACCGGCGGCGGTGGTGGCCGCGCCGTCGACATGGTGCTCGCGCGCGGCACCGAGCGCTTTCTGGTCGACTGCAAACCCTGGCGCTCGAATGCGGTCGGTGTGGGGCCGCTGCGCGAGCTGCATGCGCTGATGTTGTCGCGCCAGGCGGCGGGCGGCTTCGTGCTGAGCTCGGGGGTGTTCACGCCGGAGGCGCTGCGCTTCAGCGAAGGCCGCAACATCCACCTGATCGACGGCAGCCGCTTGCGCGACCTGTTGCACACCGGCGAAGAAAAGACGCAGCCGGTGATCATCCGCCGCGACGGGCCGTTTCCCGACAGCACGTTGCCGCCTTCGGCCTGGCGGCTGCGCCCCCAGCCTTGCCCCTTGTGTGGCGGGGCGATGGTGGAGCAGCTGCGTTCAAGCGGCCCGCTGGCCGGCCAGCGGGTGCTGAGTTGCGGGCATTACCCGCTGTGCGAGGGCACGCGCGAGGTCTGACGCCACTGCGCCCAGCGTGAGCGACTTGAGGCGATGAACAAGGCGACGAATTCAACGAAGCCCCACAAGACGGCGCCGCCAATGGCGAACACGGTTGCGGCGCTGAGTTTGGGTGACATGGCGGGCCCCGTTGGGTGAACGTGTCTCGACACCGTAGACGCCGGCCATGACGGTTTGATGTCAGCCTGGGCCAGGCCCGCCGGGTGAACTGTCACGTGCGTGGCGTAGGCTCGGCCGCGCCGTTATTGCCGTGCCGCGTGAGCCTTCCCACCCTTCCCCAACTGCTGGATCTGCAAAAGCTCGTCGACCTCGGCGGGCCGCACCTGCAACGGCGCCTGGTGTGCGAGGTGCAGGCCGCTGGCGTGAGCTACCCGGTGCACGTGATCACGCTCGGCAACCCCAGCCTCGATGTGCCGGCGATCGGCTTTTTTGGCGGTGTGCACGGCCTGGAGCGCATTGGCGCGGAGGTGGTGCTGGCGTTCTTGCGCAACCTGGTGATGCGCCTGCCCTGGGACGGCGTGTTGCACCGCCAGCTTGAATCACTGCGCCTGGTGTTCATGCCGGTGGTGAACCCGGCCGGCATGGCGCGTGGCACGCGGGCCAATGCGCGCGGGGTCGACCTGATGCGCAATGCACCGCTCGACGCGGTGGCGCGCGTGCCCTTCCTGATCGGCGGCCAGCGCCTGAGCGCCGCCTTGCCCTGGTACCGTGGCGCGCTCGACGAGCCGATGGAGCCCGAAGCCCAGGCGCTGTGCCAGGTGGTCGACGAGGAGCTGCTCAGCCGCAGTTTCAGCCTGGCGGTGGACTGCCATTCGGGCTTTGGCCTGCGCGACCGCATCTGGTTTCCGCATGCCCACACCACCGAGCCGATCGATCACTTGCCCGAGCTGATGGCGCTCAAGCACATCCTCGACCAGACGCTCACCCACCACCGTTATGTGATCGAGCCGCAAAGCCGCCAGTACCTCACCCACGGTGACCTGTGGGACCACCTTTACCTGCGTGCCTGCACGCAGCCCGGCCGCACCTTCTTGCCGCTGACGCTGGAGATGGGTTCGTGGCTGTGGGTGAAGAAAAACCCGCGCCAGCTGTTTTCACGCCACGGCATCTTCAACCCGCTGATCGAACACCGCCAGCAGCGGGTGCTGCGCACCCACGTCGGCTGGCTCGACTTCATGGCGCGGGCGGCCTGCAGCCACCGGCGCTGGGCGCCGCTGGACGAGGCGGCGCGCGCTGGTCTGCGCGCGCAGGCACTCGCCCATTGGTACGCCGCTTAGGCGAGCACGTCCTCGATCTGAGCCTCGGCGGACGCGAGCGCCTTCTGCTCGGCCTCCGGCCCCATCGCCAGACCTTCGGCATAGATGAACTGGACGTCGGTCATGCCCAGGAAGGCCAGCACCGTCTTCAGGTATGGCACCTGGGTGTCGGCCGGTGTGTCGCGGTACAGGCCGCCACGGGCCAGCGCCACGTAGACCTTCTTGCCTTGCAACAGGCCAACCGGGCCCTTGTCGGTGTATTTGAAGGTGACACCGGTGCGGGCGATGGCGTCGATCCAGTTCTTCAAGGCGGCCGGCACGCCGAAGTTGTACATCGGCACGCCCAGCACCAGCACGTCGGCAGCCTGCACTTCCGCGATCAGCACGTCGTCTTGCGCCACGCGGGCGTTTTGGGCGTCGCTGCGCTGGGCGGCCGGGGTGAACAGCGCTTGCAGCGCGGCTTCGTCCAGCGCCGGGTGCGGGCTGCGGCCCAGGTCACGCAAAGTCAGTGCTGACTCTGGGTGGGCGGCCGTCAGGCGCTCGACGATGTCGGCGGCCAGGCGAGAAGAGTGAGAGCCCACGGTGCGCGAGCTGGAGTTGATTTGCAGGATGTTCATGGTGGCGTCCTCAGAGTTCGGTTGCGATGGGGTCAATGTAGTTATCCCGTAAACAATCCGGAAGCCGTCAGAATGGATAACATTGTTCCACCTACGGAACGATGACCGCCATGAACCAACTCGAACCCAACGACCTGCTGCTTTTTGCCCGCGTGGTCGACGAAGGCAGCTTCAGCCGCGCCGGCGAGCGCCTGGGCTTGCCCAAATCGACTGTGTCGCGCCGCATGGCAGCGCTGGAAACCCAGCTGGGTGAGCGCCTGCTTCTGCGCACCACCCGCAAACTGAACCTCACCGACTTCGGCCACAGCGTGCTGGAGCACGCCCGCCACGTGGCCGACGAGGTCGAGGCGGCAGCCCAGTTGGCCCAGCACCGGCAGGTGCAGCCGAGCGGGCGGCTGCGGGTGTCGATGCCGGGCGACTTTGCGACGGTGGTCCTCGGGCGGGTGCTGTCCGACTTCATCGCGCGTTACCCGGCGATCTCGCTGGAGCTCGACTTGTCGCCACGCCGGGTCGACCTGATCGGCGAAAACTTCGATGTGGCGCTGCGCATGGGTGACTTGCCCGACGACGCAACGCTGGCCGCGCGGCGCATGGCCACGTTTTCACATGGGCTCTATGCCGCGCCCAGCTACCTGCAAAAGCGCGGCGTGCCGCCCGAGCCCGAGGCGCTGATGGAGCACGACAGCCTGCACATCCTCACGCAAAGCGGCGAGCCGCTGGTCTGGCGGTTGACACGCGGCGAGCAGCAGTGGGAAGGCGTGCCGCCGGTGCGGGCGAAAGCCAACTCGCCTGAGCTTCTGATCCGCCTGGCTCGCGCCGGGGCGGGCATCGCGGCGGTCAACGACCACTTTGCCGAGCCTTATGTGCAAAGCGGGGAGCTGATGCCCTTGCTGGTGGACTGGACCCTGCCCAGCACGCCGGCCTGGGCGGTGTTCCCGGGGCGGCGGCTGATGCCCGCGCGCACGCGGGTGTTTCTGGACGCGCTGCAGGCCGAGTTCAGCGGGCCGCGTTGCCAGGCGGCGCAGGCGCGCGAAGAGAGCCAGCGACAAGCGCGAATCCGCGGTCTGCAGGGCAGCACAACGGGCTGATACGCGGCAAAACGCGGGGCTGTCCTACAGCGTTCGCAGCGGCGCGGCTCTAGTCTTGGGGTTCACCTGACCTCGAAGGAGAACCCCCCATGGTTCGCGCACTGACACTTTTTGCTGTTCTCGTCCTGATCGGCCTGTTCGCGCTGATCAACTGGCCGGCCTTCACGGCGCTCACGCCGATCTCGCTGGTGTTCACCACCGTGCAGGCACCGCTCGGTTTGATCATGCTGGGGCTGGCGTTTTTCTTGAGCCTGCTGTTCACCATGTGGGCCATCTCGATACAGGCTGGCACGCTCCAGGAAACCCGCCGCCACACCAAGGAGTTGCAAGCGCAGCGTGAGCTGGCCGACACCGCCGAAGCCTCGCGCTTCACCGAGCTGCGGTCCTTCCTGACGACCGAGCTGGCGCGGGTGGCGCAAGCCAGCACCGACGGCCACACCGAGCTGCTCAAGCGCATGAACCACATGGAAGGTGCGATGCGCCTCACGCTGGAAGAAAACAGCAACGCCGTGGCCGCCATCGTCGGCGAGCTCGAAGACCGCCTGGAGCGTGGGGACGTGCCGCCGCCGGAGCTGACGACCCGTGGCGACGGCATTCCGCCGTTGCGACGCTGACCGCCCGTCATTTCCGCCTGCGCGGGAATGACGTTGTGGCTTATTTGCCTTCGCTCGCGTCGGCCGCCATCGGCAGCGCCGGCGCGGCCGACTGCTCGTGGTGCCTCCGCTTGAGGTGTCGCGACACCCATTGCTCCACGTCGTCCACATAGGTGAACACCACCGGAATCACCAGCAGGCTCAGGAAGGTGGAGGTGATCAAGCCGCCGATCACCACAATGGCCATCGGCGAGCGGAAGCTCGGGTCGACGCCCAGGCCAATGGCGATCGGCATCATGCCGGCGCCCATCGCGATGGTGGTCATGACGATCGGGCGGGCGCGCTTGTGGCAGGCGTCGAGCAGGGCGTCCCAGCGGTTCAGGCCGTGGTCACGCCGCGCGAGGATCACGTAGTCGATCAGCAGGATCGAGTTTTTGGTCGCAATCCCCATCAGCATGATCAAGCCGATCATCGAAGGCATCGACACGGCGGTCCCCGTGAGAAAGAGCGCGAGGAAGGCGCCGGGGATCGACAGCACCAGCGCGACCAGGATGGTCACCGGCTGCACAAAATCCTTGAACAGCAGCACCAGCACGATGTAGATGCACAGCACGCCGGTCAACATGGCCAGGCCGAAGCTGGCGAACAGGTCGGCCATGGCCTCGGCGTCACCCACCGAGGTCTGGATCACACCGGCTGGCAGGTTCTTGAGGCTGGGCAGGGCGAGCGCTGCCGCTTCCACCGCACCGAGCGGCTGCTGGTTCAACTCGATCTCGAAATTGATGTTGCGCAGACGGTCGTAGCGCGCGATCTCGGCCGGGCCGCTGGCGATCTCGAGCGTGGCCACGTTGGACAAAGGCACCGGCCCGCGCGCGCCGGGCACCGGCAGGCGAGACAGCACCTCGATGTCTTGACGGCCGTTGTCGGCCAGCTTCACCACCACCGGCACCTGGCGCTGGCTGAGGTTCATCTTGGCCAGGCCCTGGTCGTAGTCGCCCGCGGTGGCGATGCGCAGCGTGTCGGCAATCGCGGCCGAGGTGACGCCCAGGTCGGCGGCGCGCGCAAAGTCGGGCCGCACGATCAGCTCGGGGCGCACCAGGCTCGCGGTGGAGGTCACCGCGCCGATGTTCGGGATGGTGCGCAACTC
>NZ_JANOCG010000170.1:0-2388 GCF_031412075.1 Rhizobacter sp. | reverse complement strand
GGTCGGCCGCCGCGCGGGTCAGCATCTCGGGGTAATCGGCCAGCTTGAGCATCAGCGCGGCTTCGGTCGACGCGGTGAGCAGCGACAGGTCGGCGGCGTGCAGGGCCGCGAGATCACCACCCCGATCGGTGGACCAATCGCGCAGCACCTTGCTCATGCGCGCGTGGGCGTATTGCACGTAGTACACCGGGTTCTCGTCGTTCTGCTTCACGGCGATGTCGACGTCGAAGGTGAACTCGGTGTCGGCCTTGCGGCTGATCAGGAAGAAACGCACCGCGTCCTTGCTGGTCCAGTCGATCAGGTCGCGCAGCGTGACGTAGCTGCCGGCGCGCTTGGAGATCTTCACCTCGGCACCGTCGCGCACCACACGCACCATGGTGTTGAGCACGTAGTCGGGGTAGCCCTTCGGGATGCCCTGGCCCACACCCTGCAAGCCGGCGCGCACGCGGGCGATGGTGCCGTAATGGTCGGTGCCCTGGCAGTTGATCACCTTGGTAAAACCGCGCTCCCATTTGGTGACGTGGTAGGCCACGTCGGGCACGAAGTAGGTGTAGCTGCCGTCGGACTTTTTCATGACGCGATCCTTGTCGTCGCCATCGTCCGTGGTCTTGAGCCACAAGGCCCCGTCTTGTTCGTAGGTCTTGCCGGCGGCCACCAGCTGCGCCACCGTGGCCTCGACACGGCCACTCGTGTAGAGGCTCGATTCGAGGTAGTAGTTGTCGAAGTGCACACCGAAGGCCTGCAGGTCGAGGTCTTGTTCATGGCGCAGGTAGGCCACCGCGAACTGGCGGATGTTGTCCAGGTCGTCGGGGTCACCCGAGGCGGTGAATTCGCGGTCGTCGGCCCGGATGATTTTTTTGGCCAGGTAGTCGGCGGCCACGTCGGCGATGTACTCGCCGTTGTAGAACTTTTTGCTCTCGGGGTTGTCCGGATCGGTGGGCCAGCAGTCATCGCCCGGCTTGAAACCCTTGGCGCGCAGTTGGGTGCTGTGCGCCAGCTTGGCGATCTGCACGCCGGCGTCGTTGTAATAGAACTCGCGGGTGACGTCCCAGCCCTGCGTTTCGAACAGGTGGCAGATCGAGTCGCCCAGCGCACCTTGGCGGGCGTGGCCCACATGCAGCGGGCCGGTGGGGTTGGCCGACACAAATTCGACGAGCAGTTTCTGGCCATGGGCAGGCTGGCGGCCGAAGGCCTCGGCCTCACGCAGCACCTCGCCCACCACGGCCTGCTTGGCGGCGGCTTTCAGGCGCAGGTTGATGAAGCCGGGGCCGGCGATCTCCATCGCCTCGACCCATTGCTGCACGGCAGCACGGCGTGACAGCGTGTCGATCAAGGCCTGCGCCAGTTCGCGCGGGTTTTTCTTGAGCGGCTTGGCCAGCTGCATGGCCGCGGTGCAGGCGAGGTCGCCGTGGGCGGCTTGTTTGGGCGACTCGAAGGCGGCGGTGAGGGTGTTGCCGGGGCTCAGTTCGGCAAGAGACTCCAGCAGCGCGCGCAGCAAGTCTTGTTTGGCTTGGATCATCGGCAGATTCTAAGTGGCGGCCCCGCGGGCTTTTGGCTGGCGCAAAGGCCTCGATAAGGGCAACGTTTTGTGGTCAATTTGGCATGCAGGCCGAGCGTGACGGTGCCAAGATGCCAGCTCGCATGTCTTCTTCTCACACGCCCCCACCCAGCTCCTTTGGCGGCCTGCCCTTGCCGGCCCAGATCGGCAAGTACCCGGTGCTGCGCCGCCTGGGCGAAGGTGCGACCAGCGAAGTCTTTCTGGCGCGTGACGACTTCCATCAACGCGACGTGGCCATCAAGCGGGTGCGCGCCGGCTCCACCAACGACCCGACCGACGGGCGCTACTTCGAGCGCTTTTTTGCCGCCGAAGCGGCGCTGGTCGGCCGCCTCAAACACCCGAACGTGGTGCAGATCTACGACGCGGTGGTCGACCCGCTTGAGTCGTATCTCGTGATGGAGCACGTGCCGGGCAGCACGCTGCGCCCCTACTGCCGCGCCGACCAGCTGCTGCCGCTGGAGCTGATCGTCGAAATCGGCTTCAAGTGTGCGATGGCGCTGGGCTATGTGTACCGCCAGGGCCTGATCCACCGCGATGTGAAACCGGCCAACCTGCTGGCCGTGATCAACAACGGCAACATCACCGACGTGAAGATCAGCGACTTCGGCAGCGCGCTCAACATGGCGTCGGAGACGACCCAGGTCTACCGGGTGGGCTCGCTCGCGTACATGTCGCCCGAGCAGCTCGATGGCAGCACGCTCGACTGCCGCGCCGACATGTATTCACTGGGCGCCGTGCTCTACCACCTGATCGCCGGGCGGCCGCTGTTCGACTCGACCTCGCAGTCGGCCATGATGAACCAGATCTACACCGCCGAGCCCACGCTGCTG
>NZ_JANOCG010000169.1:0-4568 GCF_031412075.1 Rhizobacter sp. | reverse complement strand
GGGCCTGGGCCACGGTCGGTGCCACGGCTTTCGGCCGCGGTGCGTAAGACGAATTGGGCACCACGTTGGACTTCTTGGCGGGCAAGCCGTCAGCCGGCGTGTCGGCAGGCACTGGCTTGCGAGGCACGGGCGCCGCGCGAGCCGCCAGCTCCTTTTGCTGCTCTGGTGGCAAGGCCTTGTAAGCCTCCCACCGGGCTTTGCGCTCCTGCGCCGGGACTTGTTGGGCTTCCCTGTAGTTCATGCGTGCTTCGCCACGCTCTTTCGGGCTCATCTGGGCCCAGTCGGCCATGCGGTTCTGGATGCGGGCCTGCTCGGGGGCTGGCAGCGAGGGAAACTTGGTGGCGATTTCGAGCCACTTGGTCTTGCGAGAGGAATCGATCCGATCCCACTCGCCTTCCAGGGGCTTCAGCGCGTTTTTCTGGCTCGGGCTGAGCGCAGACCATGAAACGCCGCCTGTGGTTTGAAGGCTTGTCCGGGGAGCGGCCGGAACTGGTCCGGTCTGGGCTCGCAATGCGAGGGGCGCGGCGAACAGGGCCAACGCACAAACCCACATCCAGGGGACGCTGCGCCGCGCTGATTCGCGCCGCGAGGGGTTGGTGAAGCGGGACGAGAGCATCGACGCTCCGGTCAATCGCTAGGAGCTTTGAGAAACTCCACGAACCCGGGATCGCTGTAAGCCGAGGGCGGCAGGTCATCGGCCAGCAGCGAGGCGTCGATTTCAGCTGCGGCGGCGATCTGGCTGTCGTTGTGCATCTGCTGGATGAACATCAAGCCACCCACCAGCGCCACCAAAGGAATCAAGGCGGCCAGCTGAACCCACCAACCCGAACCGCCTTCGCCGCCAGCCAACGCGGCACTGGAACCAGAACTCATCGCGAGCGCCGGCTCGGCCACCGTCACCGAGCGGGCGGCGCGGGCGCGTTGCAGCGCCTGGTCGCGCGCGAAGCGCAGGCGCTCAGTCACGTCGGGGGCCAGGTCGGCGGTGGTTTCGGTCAGGCGCGCGGTCATGCGCAAGGCCAGCCGGGCCTCCAGAGCTTCCAGGGCGGCGGGTGCGTAGGGGCGTTGAAGAGTGGTGTTGTTGTTCATAGCTCAATTCCCTTTGCCTTGAGGGCATCTGCCAAGGCATGCACCGCACGCGAGCAATGTGTCTTGACGCTGCCCTCGGAGCAGCCCATCACGGCAGCTGTCTCGGCGACATCGAGTTCCTCCCAGTAACGCAGCAGGAAGGCTTCTCGTTGACGGGTTGGTAGCCTGGCGACCTCACCATCAATGGCTAGCAGGATCTGAGCCCGTGAAACCGACTCCGCCGCGCTTTCCGTAGCAGAAGACTCATTCTGCGACGCTAAAGTTTCCAGCAGATCGAAATCTCCATCGTCGCTTGAGGATTCGTACTCGGAAAAGTTGCGAACCACCGCGTTTCGCACTTTCTGGCGGCGAAACCAGTCCATGGTCGCGTTGGAAAGGATGCGTTGAAACACCAGCGGCAACTCGGCCGGCGGGCGATCGATGTACTTTTCGGCCAAGCGAATCATCGAATCCTGGACGATGTCGAGCGCGGCATCGTCATCGCGCACGGCGTACACCACGCGCTTGAAGGCGCGTTTTTCGACGCTTTTCAGAAAGTCCGAAAGTTCTTTGTCAGATGCCAAGTGGGGCGCCTCAGGCAGGGAGCCTGTCGAAACGGGCGCGATTATCGCATCGCCCCAAACTGCCTCTGCACGGGGTGCGCGAGCGGTTCTATAATGCCGGTTTTCTCATCAACTGGTCTTAATTTGGCTGCCCGACCTGGGCACCTTGTTCTTTGACTCAGCAGGCACCACACCCGCCTCACGAGGGCGTGGAGAGGTGCACCGATGGTTTTTCGTTAGAGAAATTCACAAAGGTTCAACATGGACATGTCTGCCGCGGAAATCAAACGCGCCGCTTTGGCGCAGCCGCAATCTTCCTCCCCCGCGGAGCCGAATGGCTCTGAAATCCTCGTCCGCTGCCTTCAAGCCGAAGGCGTCAAGTTCCTCTGGGGCTACCCGGGCGGCGCGGTTCTCTACATCTACGACGCGCTCTACAAGCAAGACAGCATCGAACACGTGCTGGTGCGCCATGAGCAGGCTGCCGTTCATGCCGCTGACGGGTATGCGCGCGCTACCGGCAACGTCGGTGTCGCCCTCGTCACCTCGGGCCCTGGCGTCACCAATGCGGTCACGGGCATCGCCACCGCCTACATGGACTCGATTCCGATGGTGATCATCACCGGCCAGGTTCCCACGCCGGCGATCGGGCTCGATGCGTTCCAGGAATGTGACACCGTGGGCATCACCCGCCCGATCGTGAAGCACAACTTCCTGGTGAAAGACGTGCGCGACCTGGCGATCACGTTGAAGAAGGCCTTCCACATCGCTCGCACCGGCCGCCCGGGGCCGGTGGTGGTGGACATCCCGAAAGATGTCTCGCAGAAGACCGCGCCCTTCCACTACCCGGCCACGATCGAAATGCGTTCGTACAACCCGGCGCGCAAGGGGCATGGCGGGCAGATCCGCAAGGCGGTGCAGCTGTTGTTGGCAGCCAAGCGCCCCTACATCTACACCGGTGGTGGTGTGGTGCTGGGCAATGCGGCGGCCGAGTTGCGCGAACTGGTCAATCTGCTGGGCTACCCCTGCACCAACACGCTGATGGGCCTGGGCTCCATCGCTGCCAGCGACCCCAAGTTCCTCGGTATGCTGGGCATGCATGGCACGTATGAGGCCAACATGACCATGCAGAACTGCGATGTTCTGCTGGCTGTGGGCGCCCGGTTCGATGACCGTGTGATCGGCAACCCGAAGCATTTCGCTTCGGTCGAACGCAAGATCGTTCACGTCGACATCGACCCCTCGTCGATTTCCAAGCGCGTCAAGGTCGACATTCCCATCGTGGGCGACGTGAAGGACGTGCTGCAGGAACTCATCATCCAAATCAAGGAAGCGCAGGCCAAGCCCGATGTGCAAGCCTTGTCGGCCTGGTGGGGCCAGATCAACGAGTGGCGCAAGCGTGAGTGTTTGAAATACAAGAACAGCACCGACGTCATCAAGCCGCAATACGTGGTCGAGACGCTGTGCGAGTTGACCAAGGACCGCGATACCTACATCACCTCCGATGTGGGCCAGCACCAGATGTGGGCCGCCCAGTTCTACCGCTTCGAGGAACCGCGCCGCTGGATCAACTCCGGTGGCCTGGGCACCATGGGCGTGGGATTGCCTTACGCCATGGGCATCAAACTCGCCAAGCCCGAGTCGGATGTGTTCTGCATCACCGGCGAAGGCTCGATCCAGATGTGCATCCAGGAGCTCTCGACCTGCCAGCAGTACAAGACGCCGGTGAAGGTGGTGTCTCTGAACAACCGCTACCTGGGCATGGTTCGCCAATGGCAAGAGCTGGATTACGGCGGCCGCTACTCGCACAGCTACATGGACGCGCTGCCCGACTTCGTGAAGCTCGCCGAGGCCTATGGCCACGTCGGCTTGCTGGTCGAGAAGCCGTCTGACGTGGAGCCGGCGCTGCGCGAAGCCATCAAGCTCAAGGATCGCACCGTCTTCCTCGACATCCGCACCGACCCGACGGAGAACGTCTGGCCCATGGTGCAGGCGGGCAAAGGCATCTCTGAAATGCTCCTGGGGTCTGAAGACCTGTGAAGCTCCGAACTTCGGCCAAGGTTGAGCGTTACCGCGCTCACCCGAAAGCCGCAGGGGTGTGCTGATCGACTTCAGCGTTTTTCCACCGATTCACTTGGACAGCGTGGCCAAGGGCCATTGGTTACCGCCAATGGTCTGAAGAGCGCGCTTGAAAGCACCATGAAACACATCATTGCCCTGCTGCTGGAGAACGAACCCGGCGCGTTGTCGCGCGTCGTCGCTTTGTTCTCGGCCCGCGGCTACAACATCGAGAGCCTGACGGTGGCGCCGACGGAAGACCCGTCTTTGTCGCGCATGACCATCGTGACCAACGGCTCGGACGACGTGATCGAGCAGATCACCAAGCACCTGAACCGCCTGATCGAAGTCGTGAAGGTCGTCGACCTGACCGAAGGCAGCTACACCGAGCGTGAGCTGATGCTCATCAAGGTGCGTGCCGTCGGCAAGGAGCGCGACGAGATGAAGCGCATGGCCGACATCTTCCGCGGCCGCATCATCGACGTGACCGAAAAAAGCTACACCATGGAGTTGACGGGCGATGCGTCCAAGCTCGATGCCTTCATCGAGGCCATCGACCGCACCGCCATTCTGGAAACCGTGCGCACCGGCACCAGCGGGATCGGTCGCGGCGAGCGCATCCTGCGCGCCTGATTCATCGCTGAATCAATCCTCACCGAAACCCCGCATTGAACTGATATCGAAGGAGATAGACATGAAGGTTTATTACGACAAAGACGCCGACCTGAGCCTGATCAAGGGCAAGAAGGTCACCATCGTCGGCTACGGCTCGCAGGGCCATGCCCATGCGCAGAATCTCAACGACAGTGGCGTCAAGGTGACGGTGGGGCTGCGCAAGGGCGGCGCCAGCTGGAACAAAGTCGAGAAAGCCGGGCTGCGCGTGGC
>NZ_JANOCG010000168.1:0-2807 GCF_031412075.1 Rhizobacter sp. | reverse complement strand
AACCCACGGCGACCAAGGTTGCGTCGTCGGCGTCGGCGGTGCGGGTGGCGCCGGTGCCGCCCGACAGGTCGGCGCGGCCGACCGAAGCGCGGATCACGCCCGAGCCCACCGGAGCGGTGGCGCCGATCAAGATCAGCTTCTCTTCACGTGACAAGAACTTCATCTGCGTGAACGAGCCGAGCAGGCGTACCACGCCGAAGTTGTAGGCCAAGCCGAGCGATCCGATCTTGTACTTGTCTTCGGTTCCGTTGGCATCGGTCGTGCCGTAGGAGCCCGACACGTTCAGCGGGCCGGCGGCATAACCGACTCGGCCACCGACGTACTTGTTGCCGACCGTGCCTTCACCAGCGGCCACGGCCAGCGTGCCGTACACGCCGCCCAGGCTCTTGGGCAGGAAATACTGAACTTCGTTGTCGGCACGGGTGTTGGTGTTGACGGTGCCCGTCAGCCTGGATTGCAGGTTGGAGAACTTGCCCACGCCGTTGTCGCCGAAGGCATCGAAATCGGAGATGCCGGTGTAAGTGGGGGTGAAGTCGCGGCCCAGGCGAATCTCACCGAAGCCACTTTCCAGGCTCACGGTGGCGCGGCGGTGCCAGAACTTGCCGCTGGAGTTGATGGTGCCGTCATCGGGGTTGAGTGCGGCTTCGAGCCAGAAGCCGGCCTTCAGGCCGCCACCCAGGTCTTCGGTGCCACGAAAGCCGAGTCGGCTGCTGTTGACGCCATCGGTGCCGAGTTGTCTGACTTTGACGCCGTTGTTGTCGATCTGGCGCAGGTTGGCGTCGATCACGCCGAACAAGGTGACAGACGATTGGGCCGAGGCGGCGCTGGCAAAGCCGGCGAGCAGGGCGAGAGCGAGAATGGATTTTTTCATGAGGAGTCCAACGGGTTGGTTGAATGGGTTGCAGGGAAATCCCTCTGCGCACGAGCGATGGTCTTTGATAGACACGTGCGTATTTGACCAAACCATCGCGCCATTTCTTGCGACATTTACATGACGACGTGTGCTCTGTTGGCATAAGCGAACAGGCCCGTTCCGGCTGCGGGTCTTGTCACATGCTTGTCATCAATTCACACCCGAGGTGAGCGCCTCGTCGAGCACCTCGACCCAGTGCCGCACCGGCGTGGCCGTGCCGCTTTGCAGGTGCTGGATGCAGCCGATGTTGGCCGACACGATCACCTGCGGCTCGCTCATCGCCAATGCTTTGAGCTTGCGGTCGCGCAACTGGTGCGACAGCTCGGGCTGCAACACCGAGTAGGTGCCGGCCGAACCACAACACAGGTGGCTCTCGCTGGCCGCCAGTTTCACGTCGAAGCCGAGTGTGGCGAGATGGGTTTCGACGCCACCGCGCAACTGCTGGCCGTGTTGCAGCGTGCAAGGCGGGTGGAACACGAGTTCGCGCAGCTTGGGTTTGCGCAGCTTGGTTTTGAGACGGGGGGCGATGTCGGGCAGCAGCTCGCTCAGGTCGCGGGTGAGTTCGCTCACACGCTGCGCCTTGTCGGCGTACGCAACGTCGTGCGCCAGTGCGTGGCGGTAGTCCTTCACCGTCACCCCGCAGCCCGAGGCGTTCATCACGATCGCCTCGACCTTGCCCGCCACCACCAGCGGCCACCAGGCGTCGATGTTGCGGCGCATGTCTTTGAGGCCGCCTTCGCGGTCAGCCAGGTGGGTGCGGATGGCGCCGCAGCAACCTGCATCGTCGGCCACCAGGGTCTGGATGCCAGCGGCGTCGAGCACGCGCGCGGTGGCGCTGTTGATGTTGGGCGCCATCGCAGGCTGCACGCAGCCCATCAGCAGCAGCACCTTGCGCGGGTGTTCTCGCGTCGGCCACTGGTGGGCGCGAAGGCCCGCTTTGGCGGGCACCTTGTCTTTGAGCGCTTCGGGCAGCAGCGGGCGCAGCATCTGGCCGAGCTTCATGGCGGGGCCGAAAGCGGCGGAGGTGAGGCCTTCTTTCAACAGCCAGCGCACGGCCTTTTCTTTGGGCGGCCGTGGCACACGCTCTTCCACCAGCTTGCGGCCGATGTCGACCAGCGCCCCGTATTGCACGCCCGAGGGACAGGTGGTTTCGCAGTTGCGGCAGGTGAGGCAGCGGTCGAGGTGCAGCTGGGTGCTGCGCGTGACGGGCTCGCCTTCGAGCACCTGCTTCATCAGGTAGATGCGGCCACGCGGGCCATCGAGCTCGTCACCCAGCAGCTGGTAGGTGGGGCAGGTGGCGGTGCAAAAACCGCAGTGCACACACTTGCGAAGAATGGCCTCAGCCGCCTCGCCATCAGGTGTGCCTTTGAACTCGGGGGAGAGTTTGGTTTGCATCAGGCAACCAGGTAGGTGCAGGCCCAGAAGTAAGGCCACTGCGTCCAGCTGAACTCTTTGGCGCGTGGGCCCAGCAGCTGGCGCATGTCGTCTTCAGCGGGAAAGTTTTTCAACACCTCGAAGGTCGAACCATCGTCCAGGCGGCGTGTCTGGTAGCTGTTGCCCAGCTCGTCACGGCGTGTGATGGGCTGGCTGCTGCCTTCGACATAGAGGTTGTCGATGAGCACCACGCGCGCACCGGCTTGCAGGCAGGCATGCAGGCCATCGAGCCACTCGTTAGCGCGCTCCAGCGGCACATGCGACCACCAGAAACCGGCGAAGGCGGCGTCGAACTGCGGCGGCAAGCCCAATGCATACGCATCGGCGTTTCTGAATTGCACACGCTCGTGTGGCAGCGGCTTGGCGCGTGCCAAGGTGAGCACTTCGTCGTTGACATCGGTGGCGAGCCACGAGACGCAGTTCGCTGCGGCCAGCGGCGTCCAGTAGCCGGTGCCGCAGG
>NZ_JANOCG010000167.1:0-3929 GCF_031412075.1 Rhizobacter sp. | reverse complement strand
CTGCGCCGCGCCGCCGTGGCCCTCGCGCTGGGCACCACCGCCGTCGCTGGCCTGGCCCAGACCAGCCTGCCCACGGCCGCCGTGCGCAACGTGACCGAGAACTACCACGGCACGAAGATCGACGACCCTTACCGCTACTTCGAGAACAAGGCCGACCCCGAGGTCGCCAAGTGGATGAAGGCGCACAGCGACAACGCCTACGCCACGCTCGCGCGCATTCCCGGGCGCAACGCACTGCTCGACAAGATCAAGCAGTACGACTCGGCCACCTCCGACCGCGTGGCCCAGGTCACCCGCCTGCCCGGCGAGCTCTACTTCGTGCAGCGCCGCTCGGCCACCGAAAACCAGTTCAAGCTCTACATGCGCGAGGGCCTGAAGGGCGCCGACAAGCTGCTTGTCGACCCCGAGGCACTGGAAAAGAAAACCGGCAAGCCGCACGCCATCAACTGGTACCTGCCCTCGCCCGACGGCGCGCTGGTGGCCTACGGCCTCTCGGCGCAGGGCTCTGAAGCGGCGGTGCTGCACGTGTTGAACACACGCACCGGCAAGCCCGTGGGCCAACCCATCTCGCGTGCCGACTTTGGTGGCGTCGACTGGTCACCCGATGGCAAGGCGCTGCTCGTCAACCGCCTGCGCGCACCGCGCGCCGGTGGCAAAGCCACCGACAAGTACCAGCACAGCCAGGTGCTGATGCTGCGCCCCGGCGAGCGCGTGAGCGCAGCCCGCACCGTGTTTGGCACGGCGGTGAAGGGCGTGAAGATCGGCGGCGCCGAGATCCCGTTCGTCAGCCTGTCGCACGACGGTCAGTGGGCCTTTGGTTATGTGATCAATGGCACCCAGCGCGAGCTGGGGCTGTACGCCGCGTCACAAGCCGGCGTGCTGGCGGGCAAACCGGTCTGGAGGCGTGTGCTCGACACCACCGACGCCGTGACCAGCCTGGCCTATTTCGACGGCGTGCTCTACCTCGTCTCGCACAAGGGTGCGCCGCGTTCGCAGGTGCTGTCGATCAAGCTCAAGTCACCCGACCTCAACAGCGCCGAGGTGGTGATGCCCGCCAGCGAGCGGGTGGTCGTCAACGTGGTCGCCGCCGCCGATGCCGTGTACGTGGAAACGCGCGACGGCAACGTCAAACGCCTATTCAAGCGCCCGCATGGCGCCAGCGGCGCGCCGGTGGAAGTGAAGCTGCCGCTCGAAGGCTCGTTCGAGCTGTCTGGCGAAGGCGTGAGCGCGGTCAACCCCCGCCTGCCCGGCGTGCTCATCGCCCTGCAAAGCTGGAACAGCGCCAACCAGTACTACCAGGTGGCGGCCGATGGCAGCGTGGCCAACACCGGCCTGCAACCGGCCGGCCCGTATGACATGCCCAGGGGCATCACCACCACCGAGGTCAAGGTCAAGAGCCACGACGGCGCGCTGGTGCCGATGTCGATCATTCACCGCGACGGCGTCAAGCTCGACGGCAACAACCCGACCATCCTCTACGGCTACGCCAGCTACGGCATCACCGAAGAACCCTTCTACAGCGTGAGCCGCCTGGCCTGGCTCGACGCCGGCGGTGTGTACGCCATTGCCAACCCGCGCGGCAGCAGCGTCTACGGCCAGGAGTGGTACCGCGGCGGCTACCAGGCCACCAAGCCCAACACCTGGAAAGACTTCATCGCTTGCGCCGAATACCTGATCGCGCAGAAGTACACCCAACCCGCCAAGCTCGGCATCCTGGGCGGTAGCGCGGGTGGCATTCTGGTGGGCCGCGCGATGACCGAGCGGCCCGACCTGTTTGCCGCCGTCATCCCGGCAGTGGGCGCGCTCGACATGCTGCGCATGGAAACCACGGCCAACGGCGTGCCCAACATCCCCGAGTTCGGCAGCACCCAGACCGAAGCCGGTTTCAAGGCCCTGTTGGCCATGAGCACCTACGACAACATCTTGCCCGGCACGCCCTACCCCGCCGTGATGCTGACCCACGGCGTCAACGACCCGCGTGTGGAGGTGTGGGAAAGCACCAAGGCCGCGGCCCGCCTGATGGCCGCCACCAGCAGCGGCAAGCCGGTGTTGATGCGCCTCGCCTACGACGCCGGCCACGGCATCGGCAACACCAAGAAGCAGACGCTCGAAGAGCGCGCCGACATGTTTGCCTTCTTCCTGTGGCAGATGGGGGTGGCGGGCTACCAGCCGGCGCCTTGAGGGCGGCTCACTGCGGCTAGCCCCCGCGTTGCCGCTCGCGCTCTGCGCGCTCGCGGGCTTCGCTGTCGCGCCGCAGCGCCACGCACTGCGGGTGCTGCGCAAAGCGTGAGCTGGCGCACTCGCGGTTCACGCAAAAGGCCTTGCGAAAGAAGTTGAGGCCGCTGCACGCTTCGTCGGGAGACCTCGCCGCAGCGGGTGGGGCCGCCGCAGCCTTGGCCGGTTTGGCTGGCGTGGGTTTCAAGGGCGCGGGTCTGGCGGGCTCCGGCTTCTCGGCTGCGGGCTTGGGCACCTGTGTGTCGATGGCTGCGCGCGCCACCGGGGCCTTGGCCACCACCGCCGCCGCCGGGCGCGTGGCGGTGGCGCGATCGGCCCACACCGCCCCCAGCGTCGCCACGAGCAGGCTCGCCGCAATGCCTGCGCCCCACAGCCGGGCCGGGTGCCGTGCCAGCCAGCCGCTGCGCTTGTCGCCCGGGCTTGGCGGTGGCGCGGGCCGCTTCAGCCGGCCGTGCAGCGCGTCGCGCATCTGCGTCACGTTTTGCGGGCGGTCTTCGGGCGCCACCGCGAGCGCCCAGTCGATCGCCTGCAAAAACGTGAGGCTCATCTCGCCGGGCTCGTCGGCCAGCGGGCGCTGGGTTTCGCGCACCGCCCGTGCCGCCGCCGGCACCGGCGGTTGGCGCCGGATCAGGTAGTGCAGCACGGCCGCCACGGCGTACAGGTCGGTCCACGGGCCCTGGCGCATGCCCACGATGTCGGCGTACTGCTCCACCGGCGCGAAGCTCGGTTTCAGGATCGCCGTGAGCGCCTGGCTGTGCTCGCCCACCACCCGGCGCGCGGCGCCAAAGTCCAGCAGCACCGGCGGGCCGTCGATCTGCATCAGGATGTTGTCGGGCGACACGTCGCGGTGGTACACACCGGCGCGGTGCAGCACCTCCAGCGCGTCGAGCACCGGCTCGACCAGTGATCGCAGCCAGGCCTCGGTGGGAGGCTTGTCCATGGCCGACAGCGTCTGCTTCAGCGTGAGCCCGGGGTAGTACTGCATCACCATGTAGGCCGTGCCGTGCTCTTCCCAGAAGCGCAGCACCTTCAGCAGCGAAGGGTGGTCAAAGCTCGCCAGCATCTGCGCTTCGTTGACGAACGACTTGAGGCCCGCCGCAAAGGTGGCGGCATGCTGCGGTGCACGCAGCGCCACCCACGAGCCCGCACCGCGCACGGCCAGCGAGCTGGGCATGTACTCCTTGATCGCCACCTGGCGCATGAGCGCGTGGTCGAGTGCCAGGTAGACGATGCCGAAGCCCCCCGTGCCCAGCACGCACAGCAGCTCGAACTCGGCCAGGCGCGTGCCGACGGGCAGCGCGTCACGGTTGTCAACGCCCTCGTCACCGCCGGTCGAGCCGGCGCGTGAGAACTTGACGGTGGGTGCGAGAGAGCGTGTGGTCGGTGGCACGGCGGATAAGTGGGCAAACACCTGCCCCCCGGGCGGGGGAAGAGGGAGTCTCCCCCATCATTGCCGGTGCCGGCGGGCACCGCGGTACGGTAAGCTGGCGGCAGCACGCCTTCGCGTGAAATTCCACCGTTTCGCCCCGATCCTTCGGGACAAACATCCCTCTTTTTAGCAGGAGCGCCCCCATGGCCTCGATCAACAAAGTCATCCTCATCGGCAACCTGGGCCGCGACCCCGAAGTGCGCTACACCCCCAACGGCGCCGCCATCTGCAACGTCACCATTGCCACCTCGCGCAACTGGAAAGA
>NZ_JANOCG010000166.1:0-9458 GCF_031412075.1 Rhizobacter sp. | reverse complement strand
GAAGATGAACGGGATGCCCAGCTTGGAGGTCATCTCCTTCAGCGCACCGGCCACGTCGATCTGCAACTGCTCCGATTCAACGACACAAGGCCCGGCGATCAGAAAGAAGGGTTGCGTGATGCCGACGTCAAAACCGCAGAGCTTCATGCTGCCGCCTTTTCAGTGCGCGACGCCTGGTGTGCCAGGGCCGCTTCGATGTACGACTTGAACAGCGGGTGGCCGCCCCACGGAGTCGACTTGAACTCGGGGTGAAACTGCACGCCCATGAACCACGGGTGCACGCTGCGCGGCAGCTCCACGATCTCGGTCAGCTTCTCGCGCTGCGTCAGCGCCGAGATCACCAGGCCGGCTTCGGTCAATTTGTCGAGGTAGTTGACGTTGGCTTCGTAGCGGTGGCGGTGGCGCTCGGTGACCACGTCGCCGTAGATTTCGTGCGCCAGCGTGCCGGGCTTCACGTCGGAACTCTGCGCGCCCAGGCGCATGGTGCCGCCCAAGTCAGACTGGGCCGTGCGCTTCTGGATCGAGCCGTCGGCGTCTTGCCACTCTTCGATCAAGGCGATGACCGGGTGCGGCGCATCGGCCTCGAACTCGGTGCTGTTGGCGCCTGTGAGGCCTGCCTTGTGGCGCGCGAACTCGATTGTGGCCACCTGCATGCCCAGGCAGATGCCGAGGTAGGGAATCTTGTGCTCGCGGGCGTATTGCGCGGTGAGCACTTTTCCTTCGACACCACGCTTGCCAAAACCGCCGGGCACCAGGATCGCATCGAAGCGCTCCAGCTGCTTGACGTTGTCGAGCGTCAGCGTTTCCGAATCAACGTACTCGATGTTGACCTTGGCGTGGTTCTGAATGCCGGAGTGGCGCAGCGCTTCGTTGAGCGACTTGTACGAGTCCGACAGGTCGGTGTACTTGCCACACATGCCGATCGTCACGGCGCGCTGCGGGTGCTCGACCTCGCGCACCAGATCGTCCCAGCGCTTGAGGTTGGCGGGCGGTGTGTTGATGCGCAGCTTGTCGCAGATGAGCCCGTCAAGACCCTGCTCGTGCAGCATGCGCGGCACCTTGTAGATGGTGTCCGCGTCCCACACGGAAATGACACCCCATTCGGGCACGTTGGTAAAGAGCGAAATCTTCTCGCGCTCTTCGTCGGGGATGGCGCGGTCGGCGCGGCACAGCAGCGCATCGGGCTGGATGCCGATCTCGCGCATCTTCTGCACCGTGTGCTGCGTGGGCTTGGTCTTGAGCTCGCCGGCAGCGGCGATCCAGGGCACGTAGGTCAGGTGCACGAAGGCGCAGCTGTTGGGGCCCATGCGCAGGCTCATCTGGCGCACCGCTTCGAGAAAGGGCAGCGACTCGATGTCACCGACCGTGCCGCCGATCTCGACGATGGCCACGTCGACGGCGTGGTCGGTGCCGAGGCCGGCGCCGCGCTTGATGAAATCTTGAATCTCATTGGTGACGTGCGGGATCACCTGCACCGTCTTGCCGAGGTAGTCACCCCGGCGCTCCTTCTCCAACACGCTTTTGTAGATCTGGCCGGTGGTGAAGTTGTTGGTCTTCTTCATCCGCGTGGTGATGAAGCGCTCGTAGTGGCCCAGGTCGAGGTCGGTTTCGGCGCCGTCGTCGGTGACGAACACCTCGCCGTGCTGGAAGGGCGACATGGTGCCCGGGTCGACGTTGAGGTAGGGATCCAGCTTGATGAGCGTGACCTTCAGGCCGCGCGACTCAAGGATCGCTGCGAGGGACGCAGCCGCGATGCCCTTGCCCAGCGAGGACACCACACCGCCGGTGACAAAGACAAACTTGGTCATTGCTGTTGGCACTTGCGTGCTGCAAATGCTCTGGTGGTAAAGCGCGATTATAGGCGTGCCACTTGCCTGCAAAACCCGCCGGGCCGCACCTTCTTCAGGCTGCAACAGCGGCCTCTGCCAGGGCTTTCAGCCACTTGAGCACCTCGGCCGACGTCTCCTGGGGCCGCTCGAACGGGAACAGGTGCGTGCCATCGATCCACGAGATGCGCCCCTGGGCCACCCGCTCGGTGGCGGCCATGCCGACTTGCCTGACTTCGGTCGACTGGCTGCCGCCGATGAAGGCCAGCGGGCGTTTCAGCGGGTGGCGTCGCAGGAAGCCGGGGATGTCATGCGCCAGCGTCCTGTAGATGTCTGTCTCGACTTCGCGCCTGAAGCTCAGGGTGTAGCCCTCGGGCTCGTGGGGCTCGATGCCGCATTCGATGTAGTCGTGCAGCACCTCGGGCTCCCAGCGGGCAAACGAGGCCTTGCTCGCAAAATGGGCATGGGCCGCTTCCTTGGTCGGCCAGTGTTTGCGCCGCCCCTTGGACACCGAGGCGGGCGAAAAGCGCTCGCCCCAGCCGGTGAGCTTGGCGAACTGGAGGGTGGGGGTGAGCAGGCCGCCGATGATGGGCGAGTCGAGCATCAGCACACCACGCGCCAGGTCGGGCCGCCTCGCCGCGGCCAGCAGACTCAAGAAACCGCCCAGCGAATGGCCGACGAAGAAGGCCGGCTCGGTGGCGTGGGCTTCGGCGAAGTGGATCAACTGGTCGCGCAGGCGTGGCCAGTGCTGGGTCACCGGGTACTCGGGGTCGTGGCCGTATTTCTCGATCGCGTGCACGGTGTAGCCGCCGGCGCGCCAGGCTTCGAACAGCACACGGTAGGTGCCGGCGGGGAAGCTGTTGGCGTGCGAGAAGACAATGGTGCCCGACGACTTCTTCTTGGGCATCAGGCTAATTTTTCACTGGCGTTGGTGATCTTGCGCATCGGCTCATAGCGCCCGGAGTTCACGCACAGCGGGTGCGCCGTGGTGCTGCCGTCCCAGTGCGGATCGTCGATCGACTCGAACACCTGGCGCAGCTTCTGGCCCCAGCTGGAGCGGATCATGTGGAAGTAAGGGTTCTGTTCGTCGATGCAGACCAGTTGGTCGCTGTGCAATTTGCCGGCTTCGTACACCAGCAGGTCGAGCGGCAGACCCACCGACAGGTTGGACTTGAGCGTGGAGTCCATCGACACCAGCGCACACTTGGCGGCTTCATCCAGTGGCGTGTGCGGCGTGATCATGCGGTCGAGCACCGGCTTGCCGTACTTCGACTCGCCCACTTGGAAGTAGCAGGTCTCGCGTGTGGCCTCGATGAAGTTGCCGGCGGAGTAGACGAGGAACAGCCGCATGGCCTCGCCCTTGATCTGGCCGCCGAAGATCATCGAGGCGTTGAAGTCGATGCCCGACCTCTTGAGTGAGGGCGCGTCTTGTTCGTAGACGTGGCGCACCGCACTGCCGAGCACGCGCACGGCATCGAACATGCTGGTGGCGTTCCAGATGGTGATGGGCGGCTCGTCGCCGTTGTCGAGCTTCTCGACCTGCAGGATCTCGCGAACCGACTGTGAAATGGAGAGATTGCCCGCCGACAGCAGCACCATGAAACGGTCGTCGGGCTTCTCGTAGACCATCATCTTGCGGTAGGTGCTGATCTGGTCGAGCCCGGCGTTGGTGCGCGAGTCGGAGAGAAACACCAGACCGGCGTCGAGTTTGATGCCCACGCAGTAGGTCATGGTTTGCTTTCTTGGATAGATTTCAAACGGTACAGCGCGTCGAGCGCTTCCTTGGGGGAGAGCATATCGGGATTGATGGCTGCGAGCGCCTTGTCGATCGCCGAGCTCTCGGCCTCGACCACCGGGGCTGGCGCGGCAAAAAGGTCGATCTGTGCGTCGCCCGATTTCTGCTGCGCCTCCAGCGCTTCGAGCGCGGCGCGTGCTTGGCGCACCAGCGTGGCCGGCATGCCGGCGAGGCGTGCCACCTGCACGCCGTAGCTGCGGCTCGCGGGGCCGGCCTGGATGTCGTGCAGGAAGACGATGTCGTCGCCGCTCTCGGCGGCCGACACGTGCACGTTCAGCGCGCGCTCGTGCTTCAGCGGGAACTCTGTCAGCTCGAAGTAGTGCGTGGCAAACAGCGTGAACGAGCGGTTGCGTTCGTGCAGGTGGCTTGCGATAGCGCCGGCCAGCGCCAGCCCGTCGAAGGTGGAGGTGCCGCGCCCGATCTCGTCCATCAGCACCAGCGACTGGTCGCTCGCGCTGTGGATGATGGCGGCGGCCTCGGTCATCTCCAGCATGAAGGTCGACTGCGCGTTCGCCAGATCATCGGCCGCGCCGATGCGGGTGTGGATGGCGTCGATCGGCCCGAGCCGGCAGCCGCGCGCCGGCACGAAAGAGCCCACGGCCGCCAGTAACACGATCAACGCCACCTGCCGCATGAAGGTGCTCTTGCCACCCATGTTGGGGCCGGTGATCACGAGCATCTTTCGGGTGGCGTCCAGCCGGCAGTCGTTGGCCATGAAGTTGCCTGCGCCGGTTTCGGCAAGCCGTGCTTCGACCACCGGGTGTCGGCCCGCCTCGATGTCGATGCAAGGCTCGCGCACGAACTGCGGGCGGCACCAGCTGAGCGTGGTGGCACGTTCGGCCAGGGCCGAGAGCGCGTCCAGGCTGGCGAGCGCGCGCGCCAGGTTGCTGAGTTCTTCAAGGTGGGTCTGCAGCTGGTCGACCACCGCTTCGTACAACATCTTTTCGCGCGCCAGCGAACGGTCTTGCGCCGACAAGGCTTTGTCTTCAAACGCCTTCAGCTCGGGCGTGATGAAGCGCTCGGCGTTTTTCAGCGTCTGGCGGCGTTGGTAGTCGCTCGGCACCTTGCTCGCCTGGCCTTGGGTCACCTCGATGTAGAAACCGTGCACCTTGTTGTATTGCACGCGCAGGTTGGTGAAGCCGGTGCGGCTGCGTTCACGCGCTTCGAGGTCGAGCAGATAGGCATCACAGTTCTGGCTGATGCCGCGCAGCTCGTCGAGGTCTTTGTCGTAGCCAGGGGCGATCACGCTACCGTCGCGCAACAGCACGGCAGGTTCGTCGGCAATCGCTGAGCGCAACAGGGTTTCGATGGCGTTTGAAGGGTTGAGCGCTTCGGCCAGCATGTCGAGCAGCAGTGCCTCGCCGGTGGGCACCAGCGAGCGCAAGGCGGGCAGGCCTTGCAGCGTGGCGCGCAAGCCGGTCAGCTCGCGCGGGCGCACCTGGCGCAACGCGACGCGCGCGGTGATGCGCTCCACATCGCTCACGTGGCGCAGGGCTTCGCGCAGTGGCTCGGGCGAGCGGTCGATCAGCACCTCCAGCGCGTCGTGCCGTTGGGTCGCCACCAGTCGCTCGCGCAGCGGGTGCGTCAGCCAATGGCGCAGCGCACGGCTGCCCATGCCGGTGCGGCAGGTGTCAAGCAGCGAGAGCAGCGTGGGCGCGTCGTCGCCACGCAATGTCTGCGTGAGTTCGAGGTTGCGGTGCGTGGTGGGTGGTAGGTCGAGCAGGTCGCTCGCGCGCGCCACCGTCAGCGTGCGCACGTGGGCGAGTGCCTGGCCTTGTGTGTGCTCGGCGTAGCTCAACAGGGCGGCGGCGGCGGCTTGGGCCACGGGCAGGTCTTGCGCGTTGAAGCCGGCAAGGCTCGCTACGCGGAGCTGTTCGCACAGCTTGCGTGTGCCCAGTGCAGTGTCGAATTGCCAGGCCGGGCGGTTCGTCAAGGCCATGCGCGATTGGGCTACGGCCGCCGGCACCTGGTCACGGTCGACCAAGGCTTCGGCCGCGTTGAGCCGGGCCAGCCAACCGGGCAGTTCGCGCTCATGGCATTCGGTCATGCCGAGTTGCCCGTTCGACAGGCCCAGCCAGGCCAGGCCATAGGTGACCACGCCTCGCTTGGTCTGTTGCGACACCGCCAGCAGCAGCGCATCACGTTTGTCGGCCAGCAACTCGGAGTCGGTCACCGTGCCCGGCGTCACCACCCGCACCACCTTGCGCTCCACCGGGCCCTTGGCGGTGGCCACGTCGCCCACCTGCTCGGCGATGGCGACCGGCTCGCCCAGCTTGATCAGCTTGGCAAGGTAGCTCTCCACCGAATGCACCGGCACACCGGCCATCACCACCGGCTCGCCCCCGCTCTGGCCGCGTTGTGTGAGCGTGATGTCGAGCAGCTTGTTGGCGCGGCGCGCGTCGTCGAAAAACAGCTCGTAGAAGTCACCCATGCGGTAGAACACCAGCGTGTCGGGGTGCTCGGCCTTGATGCGCAGGTACTGCTGCATCATTGGCGTGTGGTGGGAGAGATCGAGGGCCAGGGGCGCGGAGTTCATGCGGGGGTGGTCACACCAGGGTGAGCCGCCTATTGTCGTGCAGGCCGCGCCGGTAACATCGGCGCCTTTCCAAGAGCAACCCCCAGAACAACCAGGAGACACCATGAACCGCCGCAACCTGCTGGCCGCCGCTTTGCTGAGCCTGTGCATGGCCGGCGCAGTGATGGCTCAGAGCAAGACCCTGCTGCGCATCTCCACCCCGGCCGTCACCGAAGACTGGCACGCCAAGATGTGGACGGTGTTCAAGGACGAGCTGGAAAAGTCGGCGCCCGGCCAGTTCGAGGTGCAGATTCACCTCAACGGCGCGCTCTTCAAACAAGGCGCCGAATCCACCGCCATGGCGCGCGGCAGCCTGGAGATGGCGGCCATGTCGGCGCAAGACATCGCCAAGATCCTGCCCGAGTACGCGATCTATACCGCCGGTTATCTGATCCGCGACCCGGCGCACCAGAAGAAGGTGTTCAACGGCCCCATCGGTGACGAGCTGGCCAAGGCCGTCGCCGCCAAGATGGACGTGCAGCTGCTCAATGTGGCCTACCTCGGCACGCGCCAGATCGCCCTGCGCGAGCCGCGCAAGGTGATGACGCCGGTCGACCTGAAAGGCGTGAAGCTGCGCATGCCCGCCACCAAGGAGTGGCTGTTCCTCGGCGAAGCGCTCGGCGCCACGGCCACGCCGCTGGCCTTTGGCGAGGTCTACCTCGCGCTCAAGACCGGCACCATCGACGGCGAAGACAACCCGCTGCCCACCGTGCGCTCGGCCAAGTTCCACGAGGTGACCAAGCAGATCGTGCTGACCAGCCACCTGGTCGATGGCCTGTTCATCGCCATTGCGAGCAAGACCTGGAAGGGCCTCACGCCGGAGCAGCAGGGCAAGGTTCGCGCCGCCGCGATGGCCGCGGCCAAGTACAACGACGACAACCGCGTTCAAGACGAAGCGCAGCTGATCGACTTCTTCAAGAAAGAGGGCTTGCAGGTGACCACGCCCGATGTCGATGCTTTCCGCAAGGCAGTGCAAGCCAAGTACCTGGCCTCCGAGCAGGCCAAGACCTGGCCGGCCGGTTTGCTCGACCGCATCAACGCGGTGAAGTAAGGCATGCGCCGACGCCTGGAGGCGCTGGCCGGCGCCATCGCCGCGGCAATCTTCGCTCTGCTGTTTCTCACCTTCATCGTGCAGGTGGCGGCGCGCTTCTTGTTCGATCGGCCGCTGGCCTGGTCTGACGAGCTGGTCGTGATCCTCTACATCGCGATGGTGTTCTGGTCGGCCGCGGTGTTGCTGAAAGAGCGCGAACACGTCATGTTTGACCTGGTCCACGCCGCCTTGCCGCCGCAAGGCCGGCGTGTGATGGCACTGGTGGGTGCCCTGTTGATGGCGGGGCTGATGGGTGTGCTGCTGCCTTATGCCTTTGATTACGTGCGCTTCATGCACCGCGAGCCGACCGCCGTGTTGGGCGTGCCGTTTTCGCTGGTGTTCGCGCCCTTCCTCGTGTTTGTGCTGGCGGTGGTGTTGATGTACCTGCACAAGGGCTGGAAGCTGTTGCGTACCGGCTGGCAGGAGCAGCTGTGAGCCTGGCGTTGACCGTGCTGCTCGGCATGCTGGCGGTGACGCTGCTGCTGCGCATTCCGATCGGCTTTGGCATGCTCGCAAGCGGCGTGGCCTACCTGCTGGTGAAGGGGCAAGACGTCGGCCTGGTCGCCGAGCAGGTGCTCAATGGCCTGTACAACAGCTACGTGCTGCTGGCGGTGCCGTTGTTCATCTTTGCGGCCAACATCATGAACTCGGGCACCATCAGCGAGCGCCTGTTTGCGTTTGCGCACGTGCTGGTGGGGCGGGTGCGCGGTGGCCTGGCGCATGTGGACATCATCGTCAGCGTGATCTTCTCGGGCATGAGCGGCAGCGCCATTGCCGACGCGGCCGGCCCCGGCATCGTGAGCATCCGCATGATGACCAAGCACGGCTACTCGCCGGCCTTCGCCGGGGCCATCACGGCGGCCTCGGCCACCATTGGGCCGATCATTCCGCCGTCGATTCCGCTGGTGATCTACGCGATGGTGTCCGACACCTCGGTAGGCGCGCTCTTCCTCGGCGGTGTGATCCCCGGGCTGCTGATGGCGGTGTCTTTGATGGTGGGTGTGCAGCTGGTGGCCAAGCGCCGCAACCTGCCGCGCAGCGAGGCTCTGCCCCCAAAGGAATTGCCGCGTGTGCTGGTGCGTGGGCTGTTGCCGCTGAGCCTGCCGGTGGTGTTGCTCGGCGGCATCTACAGCGGCGCGTTCACGCCGACCGAGGCGGCGGCTGTGGCTGCCTTGTATGCGCTGTTTCTGGCGGGGGTGGTGTACGGCGCGCTGAGCTGGCAGCGGCTGTATCAGATCCTGATCGAGTCGTCGAAATCGAGCGCCTCGGTCACGCTGATCGTGGCATCGGCCTTCTTCATCAACTACGCTTTTGCGGCGGAAAACGTGCCGACGATGCTGGCGGCCTGGCTGGGCCGGTTTCAGCTTTCGCCACTGGAGTTCTTGCTGGGTGTGAACCTGCTGTTCCTGGTGCTCGGCTGCTTTCTCGACACCTCGATCATGCTGCTGGTGCTGGTGCCGATGTTGCTGCCGGCGGCGCGTGCGCTCGGGGTCGACTTGGTGCACTTCGGTGTGATGGTGGTCGTCAACATGATGATCGGCATGGTGACGCCGCCGTTCGGCATGTTGCTCTTCGTGATCAACGCATTGGCCGGTGTGCCGCTCAAAGCCATGATCCGCGAGAGCTGGGTTTTCATTGGCGTGTTGATCGTGGCCTTGCTGGTGATCACGCTCGTGCCGCAGACGGTGCTGTGGCTGCCGCAGACGCTCGGCTACGGTGCCAAATGATCAGGCTTCGGCCGGCACCCAACGCTCGTTGACCAGCATCTCGTGCGGCTTGAACTGGGCCTTGTAAGACATCTTGTCGCTCTCGCCGATCCAGTAGCCCAGGTACACGTGGCGCAGCTTGAGCAGCCTGGTTTGCTCGATCTGCCACATCACGTTGAAGGTGCCGTAGCTGGTGCGCTCTTCGGGCTCGTAGAAGGTGTAGACCGCCGACAGGCCATCGTTGAGGATGTCGAGGATGGACACCATCTTGAGTGCGCCCAACGTGCCGTCGATCGACGGCTCGCGAACCACCACCCGGCGTGAGTTGACGCGGCTTTGCAGCAGGAACTGGGTGTACTGGTCGACCGAGTCGTTGTCCATGCCGCCGCCGCTGTGGCGGCCGGCTTGGTAACGCAGGTAGAGCTGGTAGTGCTCGGGCACGAAGCCCAGGCGCAGCACACGCGCG
>NZ_JANOCG010000165.1:0-7557 GCF_031412075.1 Rhizobacter sp. | reverse complement strand
GGCAGATCGGCAAGCGCCTCAGCGCACTCGGCCAAAGCCTGAGCGCAGGCCTGCATGAAGGCCGGGCGCAGCAGCAGGTCTTCGGGCGGGTAGCCACACAAGGCCAATTCGGGTGTGAGCACCAGGCGCGCCCCTTGCGCGTGGGCCCGGCGCGAAAACTCGACGATCTTGCGGGCATTGCCGGCCAGATCCCCCACCGTGGCATTGATCTGCGCGAGAGCAACCTTGACCGTGGAATTTGATGGCATATGAGTGAAGAAAAAGGCTCGAACGATTATGTCATTCGGGTCATCGACCACCCGGCGCTTGTGGACGCCACGCAATGGAACGCCCTGCTCAAAGCGCAGCCCAGCAGCACGCCCTTCATGCGCCACGAGTACCTGCTGGCGATGCACGAGTCGGGCAGCGCGGTGGATGCAAGCGGCTGGGAGCCGCAGTTCCTGGTGATGTTTGAGGCCGCTCAACTGATCGGCGCCTGCCCGCTGTACCTCAAGGCCCACTCCTACGGCGAGTACGTGTTCGACTGGGCCTGGGCCGACGCCTACCAGCGCCACGGCCTGCGCTACTACCCCAAGCTGCTGAGCGCCGTGCCCTTCACGCCGGTGCCCGGCCCCCGCCTGCTGGCACGTGACACGTCGGCCCGCATCGCCCTGCTCGAAGCGATGAAGCAGTTCGCGCTCCAGGCCAAGCTGTCATCGGCCCACCTGCTGTTTCTCGACGAAGCCGACCAGCACGCCGCGCGCAGCGCCGGCTGGATGATGCGCAGCACGGTGCAGTTCCACTGGGTCAACCGCGCACCTGAACCGTATGACGATTTCGCCGAGTTCCTGGCCAGCCTGCAACGCGAGAAGCGCAAGAAGATCCAGCAGGAGCGGCGGCGTGTGAGCGACGCTGGCGTGAGCTTCACCGCCCTGCAAGGCGCACAGATCAGCGAAGCCGATTGGGACTTCTTCTACCGCTGCTACACGCTCACCTACCGCGCCCACCACTCGTCGCCTTACCTCACACGCGACTTCTTTGCGCGCATGGCCGGCACCATGCCAGAGAACTGGGTGCTCTTCATCGCCTGGAAAGACGGGCAACGGGTTGCTGCATCGCTGATCGCCATCGACCCCGCGCGCCGCAGCGCCTTTGGCCGCTACTGGGGCGCCACAGAACACATCTCATGCCTGCACTTCGAAGCCTGCTACTACCAGCCGCTGGCCTGGTGCATTGCGCAGGGCTACCAGCGCTTCGAGGGCGGCGCGCAGGGCGAGCACAAGATGGCGCGCGGACTGCTGCCGGTGCAGACCTGGTCAGCGCACTGGCTGGCCCACCCGCAGTTCGCCCAGGCCGTGGCCGACTTTCTGCAGCGCGAAGGCGCGGGTGTGGAGAGCTACCTCGACGAGCTGAACGAGCGCCGCCCCTTCAAGGCTTGAAGTCGCCCGCCATCACGCTCACG
This sequence comes from Rhizobacter sp., assembly GCF_031412075.1. Taxonomy (GTDB): domain Bacteria; phylum Pseudomonadota; class Gammaproteobacteria; order Burkholderiales; family Burkholderiaceae_C; genus Rhizobacter. The sequence goes on along the minus strand of NZ_JANOCG010000165.1, from coordinate 6,116 downwards.
AAACCTTCGGGCTTGATGTGGGTGCGCAAGGCCGTGTTGACGCGGTCGAGCGTCAGTTGGGCCAGCGCTTCATCCACGCGTGCCGAGGTGGCAAAGGTTCGCCCGAGGTCGAGGTTGTTGGCCAGGGCCGCGGCCAGGTTGCCGTCTTGCGCGCGCGACAGCTGGCGAAACGCCAGCAGGCCGCGCTTGCCTTCAACCAGCTCTTTTTCGGTGAAGCCTTCTTTCAACGCGCGGGTCAGCTCCTGCTTGAAGGCCGCCTCGACCTTGGCCAGGTTTTGCGGCGCAAAGATCGCGCTGGCCTGCCACACCGAATTCGGCTGATAACTGTTCCAGTTGACCGTGCTGCGCACGTCATAAGACAGGCCGTCGGTTTCGCGGATGCGCGTCCACAGGCGCGATTGCCCGCCCGAGCCGAGCAGGTAATTGGCCATCGACAGTGCGGGGTAGTCGGCGTCGATGTCGGAGAGCGCCACGCTCTGCCGCACCAGCAGGGTGGCGTTTTGTTTGTCGGGCGTTGCCAGCATCACACGCTGCGCTTTGACAGGCAGCAAAGGCTGGGGCACACGCGAATAGGGTTCGCCCGCGCGCCAGCCGGTGAATGCTTTTTCCAGCGCGGCGCGCACCGCGGCCATGTCCATGTCGCCAGCGGCACCAAACTCGGCGCGGGCAGCACCATAAAAGCGCTGGTGGAAGGCGCGCAGCTGCGGCTGCGTCACCACCTTCACGTCATTCACCATTTCATCGAAGCTGCTGGCATAACGCACATCACCGCGCGGATAAGGGTTGCCCAGGCGCGCCATCGCATTGCCCGCCACGGCCTCGGGCTCCTTGCGCTGCTGCTCGATGTCGGCAAGCACCTGGCGCTTGAGTTCGTCCAGCGAATCGGCCGGGAACGCCGGGTTGCGCAACAGGTCGCCCACGAGCGCAATCGCATCAGGCAGGTGCTCCTTGCGCGACGACAAGGTGACGGTCACACGCCCGGTCCCGCCGCTGATGCGCATCTCGGTCTTGAGTGCGTCGAGGCGGTCCTGGATTTGCTGGCGATTCAGCGTGCTCGTGCCCTTGTCGAGCATGGCGGCTACCACGTCGGGCACCTCGCCGTGCCCGAAGAGGGTTTTTTCGTCGCCAAAGCGCAGCGTCAGGGTCGCTTGCACGGCCGAACCGCGCGCGCCCTTGGGCAACAGCGCCACCTTCACGCCACCCAGCTCGAAGCGCTGTGTGAGCCGGTCGATGTTGGCCGGCGATGCGTCGAAGGCCGCCACAGCGGCCGCGGCCGCGTGCGGCTTGAAAGACTTCAACTCGGCTGCCACGTCTGCCTTGGCGGGCGCCGGGGCGCGCACGGGTTGGTCGACCGGCACATACACACCGAGCGTGCGGTTGGCCGGCAGCAGGTGCTGCTGGGCCACCCGCTGCACGTCGGCGAGCTTCAGGTCACGCACGCGGTCGCGCTGCAGAAAGAAGAGACGCCAATCGCCCTGCGCCACCGATTCACTCATGGCCACACCCACCGTCTCGGGGTTGGTGAAGGCCTGTTCCCAGCTCTTGGCCCACTGGGACTGAGCGCGCTTGAGTTCTTCGTCCGTGATCGGCGTCGTGGTCACCGATTCCAGAGTAGCCAGCATCTCGGCGCGCGCAGACTCGGGATCTTGACCGGGCGCCAGTTGTGCGCCGAAGAAGGTGAAGCCCGGTTCGGCCAGGCCTTGCGCAAATGCAAAGGTGCCGGCGGCGAGCTGCCTGGCCGTGAGGCGCTTGTGCAAGCGGCCTGCAGGCGTATCGCCCATGATGAGGTTGATCGCCTCCACCGCCGCGTAGTCGGGGTGAGCAGCGGGCGGCACGTGGTACGCGGCCATCAGCAACGGCACACCACCCACACGCCGCAGCGTGATGCTGCGTTCGCCATCTTGAACCGCGTCGAGCGTGTACTGCACCGGCAGCTTGCGTGTGGGTTTCTTCAGCTTGCCGAACGACTGCGCCACCCAGGCCAGCACCTTGGTGGGCTCGAACTTGCCGGCGACGATCAGTGTGGCGTTATCGGGCTGGTAGTACTCACGGTAGAAGGCCTGCAGGCGCGGGATGTCGACGTTCTCGACATCGGTGCGTGCGCCGATCGTGCTCTTGCCGTAGTTGTGCCACTGGTACATGGTCGCCAGCGTCTTCTCGAACAGCATGCGGTCGGGGCTGTTTTCGCCCATCTCCATCTCGTTGCGCACCACCGTCATCTCGGTGTCGAGGTCCTTGCGGGCAATGAAGCTGTTGACCATGGCGTCGGCCTGCCAGTCGAGGTACCACTTCAGGTTGTCGTCGTTGGTCGAGAAGCTCGCAAAGTAATTGGTGCGGTCGAGCCAGGTGGTGCCGTTCGCGGCCAGGCCTCGCTTGGTGAATTCACCCAGCAGGTTGCGGTGCTTGGGCGTGCCCTTGAACAGCAGGTGTTCGAGCAGGTGGGCCATGCCCGTCTCGCCGTAGTTCTCGTGGCGTGAGCCCACGCGGTAGGTCATGTTGACCGTGGTGGTGGGCTTGGAATCGTCGGGGATCAGCAGAAGCTGCAGGCCGTTGGCGAGCCTGTACTCCGTGACGCCCTCGACAGACTGCACACGTGTCAGCCCGGCCGGGAGGCTTTGCGCAACCGCTGCTTGAACAAAAAACGAAGCGGCGAGAGCAAAGCTCGCACACAAGAATCGACGCAGCATGGGCAGGCTCGAAGAGGCGAAGAGATCAGTGTAGAGCGGTGATGCGGAGCCAAGTTCCTGCATCCCAACCACAGAAACGACACAGGGAGCCGAAGCTCCCCGTATGCACGTACAACGTTCAGTCTGGAATCAGGCTCTGTGCTTGTAAGCGGCGATACCGCGCCGAATTTCTTCCTTGGCCGAGTCGGGGCCTTCCCAGCCCTTGACCTTGACCCACTTTCCAGCCTCAAGGTCCTTGTAGTGCTCGAAGAAATGCTGAATGGCTTTCAGGCGCATCGGGTTGATGTCTTCGGGCTTCTGCCAGTGCGTGTAGATGCCCAGCACCTTGTCGATGGGCACGGCGAGCAGCTTGGCGTCGCCACCGGCTTCGTCGTCCATCATCAGCACACCGATGGGGCGGCAGGTCACCACCACACCCGGTGTCAGCGGGAACGGCGTGATCACCAGCACGTCGACCGGGTCGCCATCGTCCGACAGCGTCTGCGGCACGTAGCCGTAGTTGCACGGGTAGTGCATCGCCGTCGTCATGAAGCGGTCGACGAACAGCGCGCCGGTCTCTTTGTCGACTTCGTACTTGATCGGGTCGGCGTTCATCGGGATCTCGATGATCACGTTGAACTGGTCGGGCGCCTTGGCGCCAGGGGTCACGTTGTGCAGGCTCATGGTGTCTCTTGTGGTAAGTGCGCGGGAAAACCCGAAGTTTACTCGTGCAACTTGCGGTGGGCTGACACGCGCCGCACCACGCTCTGACCGCTGGAAAACACCATGCATGCTTCGTTGCCTTGTCACATCCCTTCCCGTAGCATGCCCCGCAGACCCGCCCAGGCCTTTTCACAGGTGACAAAGCGGCGGGCACGTCTCTCACAACGTGTGAACAACCGAAACGAGGAGTCCCACCGATGTCGACGAATTTGGCGCTGTACTTTGCGCTTGCCTGCGGTGTTGCCGCAGTGTTGTATGGCTTCGTGCAGCGAAGCTGGATCCTGAATCAGAGCGCGGGCAATGCGCGCATGCAGGAGATCGCCGCGGCCATTCAGCAAGGTGCGGCCGCTTACCTCGCGCGACAGTACAAGACCATTGCCATCGTGGGCGTGGTGCTGGCAGTGCTCATCGGTGTGTTCCTCGACATCACCAGCGCCGTCGGCTTCGTGCTCGGCGCGGTGCTCTCCGGCGCGTGCGGCTTCATCGGCATGAACGTGTCGGTGAAGGCCAACGTGCGCACGGCACAAGCCGCCACGCTCGGCATTGCGCCTGCGCTGAACGTCGCCTTCAAGGGTGGCGCCATCACCGGCATGCTGGTGGTGGGTCTGGGCCTGCTGGGCGTGACCATCTTCTTCCTCTACCTCACCGGCAACGCCAGCAACGTGAGCAACCTGTCGACCTCGCTCAAGCCTCTGCTGGGTTTTGCTTTCGGCGCGTCGCTGATCTCGATCTTTGCGCGGCTCGGCGGCGGCATCTTCACCAAAGGCGCCGACGTGGGCGCCGACCTGGTGGGCAAGGTCGAAGCCGGCATTCCTGAAGACGACCCGCGCAACCCTGCGGTGATCGCCGACAACGTGGGCGACAACGTCGGTGACTGCGCCGGCATGGCCGCCGACCTGTTCGAAACCTATGCGGTCACGCTGATCGCCACCATGGCGCTCGCTGCCTTGATGGTGACTGGAGCAACGCTCAATGCCGTGATCTACCCGTTGCTGCTGGGTGGCGTGTCGATCATCGCGTCGATCATCGGCTGCAGCTTCGTCAAGGCGTCGCCGGGCATGAAGAACGTGATGCCGGCGCTGTACAAAGGCCTGGCGGTGTCGGGCTTGTTGTCGCTGATCGCGTTCTACTTCGTCACGCAACAGATGTTCCCGCAGCCGCTCACCTTGAGTGGCGGCGGCACTGTGTCGGCCATGGCCCTCTTCGGCACCTGCATCGTGGGCCTGGTGCTCACGGCCGCGATGGTGTGGATCACCGAGTACTACACCGGCACGCAATACAAGCCGGTGCAGCACATCGCGCAGGCCTCGACCACCGGCCACGGCACCAACATCATCGCGGGCCTGGGCGTGTCGATGCGCTCAACCGCCTGGCCGGTGATCTTTGTCTGCATCGCCATCCTGGTGTCGTACCAGTTGGCCGGCCTCTACGGCATTGCCATCGCCGCGACCTCCATGCTCAGCATGGCCGGCATCGTGGTCGCCCTCGACGCCTACGGCCCCATCACCGACAACGCCGGTGGCATTGCCGAGATGGCCGAGCTGCCCAAGAGCGTGCGCGACGTGACCGACCCGCTCGATGCGGTGGGCAACACCACCAAGGCCGTGACCAAGGGCTACGCCATTGGCTCGGCCGGTCTCGCCGCGCTGGTGCTGTTTGCCGACTACACCCACTCGCTCGAAGGCCGCGGCATCAGCGTGGCGTTCGACCTGAGCGACCCGAAGGTGATCGTCGGCCTGTTCATCGGCGGCCTGATTCCTTATCTCTTCGGTGCCATGGCGATGGAAGCCGTGGGCCGCGCTGCCGGTGCGGTGGTGGAAGAAGTGCGCCGCCAGTTCCGCGACATCAAAGGCATCCTGGAAGGCACTGCCAAGCCAGAGTACGGCCGCGCTGTCGACATGCTGACCACCGCCGCGATCAAGGAAATGATCGTCCCCAGCCTGTTGCCGGTGGTCGTGCCCATCCTGGTAGGCTTGCTGCTCGGCCCGGCCGCGCTGGGTGGCCTGCTGATGGGCACCATCGTCACCGGCCTGTTCGTCGCCATCTCGATGTGCACCGGCGGCGGCGCCTGGGACAACGCCAAGAAGTACATCGAAGACGGCCACCACGGTGGCAAGGGCTCCGAAGCCCATAAGGCGGCCGTGACCGGCGACACCGTCGGCGACCCCTACAAGGACACTGCCGGCCCGGCCGTCAATCCGCTGATCAAGATCATCAACATCGTGGCCTTGTTGATCGTGCCGCTCTTGCCCATGAGCGCCGCCACCAGCAGCGCCAAGAGCACCCACGCGGCACCCGCAGCGGTGACGGCTTCTGCGCCAGCGATGGCTGCTTCGGCGATGGCGGTCGTACCAGCGGCTTCCGCTGCGGCCAGCGCGACGAAATAGCCCTGTTCGCGTTCGCCATGCAGAAGGGGCTCCAGTTGGAGCCCCTTTTCGCGCCTGCACCGTCGCAGAAAGCAAAAAGCCCGGCACCTTGTGGGTACCGGGCTCTTACTGATCAATGGTCGGGGTGGCGGGATTCGAACTCGCGACCCCTTGCACCCCATGCAAGTGCGCTACCAGGCTGCGCTACACGCCGAGCCAATCATTATAGGGGACCGGGACCTGCCTCCGCGCAGCGGCACCAAGCCGAGCGGAACAAAGTGCAGTCCGGCCTCTACTGCGGAGGGGATCCGGCTTTGCCGGGCACCTCCGCACTGATCAGGCCACTGACAAAAGTCGCTTG
>NZ_JANOCG010000164.1:0-8619 GCF_031412075.1 Rhizobacter sp. | reverse complement strand
CTCACGCTGCGCCAGGGCGACAGCGTCAAGCGCGAGGCCATCGTCGCCGCCGTGTTGCCGGCCAACCCGTCCCTGCTCGATGAACGCACGCGGCTGGAGCAGCGCGAACGCATCGGCTCGACGGAGGCCAGCGTGGCGCGCGCCCAGGCCAACATCGAGCGCGCCAACGCCGCGCTGGCCAAGGCGGTGGCCGACACACGGCGCACCGAGTCGCTGGCCCAGCAAGGTTTTGTCTCGCCCACGCAGGTGGAGTCCGAGCGCCTGAACCAGCGCCTGCGCGAGAAAGAACTCGAAGCCGCCCGCCAGGAAGCCGACGCCGTGCGCCACGAGTTGGCGCAGGTGCGCATCGCCTTGCAACCCACACGCGTGCCCACGAACGCGATGACCAGCGCCCCATGGCTGGTGCGCGCGCCGGTCGACGGCAAGGTGCTGAAGGTGGTGCAACAAAGTGAAGGTGTGTTGCCCGCGGGCACGCCGCTCGTCGAGTTGGGCGATCCGGCCGCGCTCGAGGTGGTGGTGGACGTGCTGACCGAAGACGCCGCGCAGCTGCGCCCGGGCCTGCCGGTGCGGCTGCACGGTTGGGGTGGTGCGGCGCTGGTGGGCGTGGTGCGCCTAGTGGAGCCGGCCGCGTTCACCAAGGTGTCGGCGCTGGGTGTGGAAGAGCAGCGCGTCTACGCCGTCATCGACATCAGCTCGCCCCATGTGCAGTGGGCCACCCTGGGCGATGGGTTCCGGGTGGAAGTGAGCATCGTCGTGCAGAGTGTCGACAAGGCCCTGCTCGTGCCCGTGAGTGCGATCTTCCCGCAGGGCGACCGCATGGCGCTCTTCGTGCTGCAAGACGGGCGGGCTCATGTGCGCCAGGTGCAATTGGTGGCTCGCAACGGCCATGATGCGGCGCTGGTCGATGGCTCGGCCGTCGCAGCCGGCGCGCAGGTGGTGATCTACCCGCCGCCGGGGCTGAAAGACGGGGCGCGCGTGTCGCCCAGGCAATGAACCTAGTGAGAGATCAGCACCGGCAGCACCGCAGCCTCCAGCACGCTGCGTGTCACCCCGCCCAACGCCAGCTCGGCCCAGCGCGAGTGCCCAAAGCCGCCCATCACGACCAGGTCGGCGCCATAACCGGAGGCGCGCAGCAGCAAGGTCTCGCCGAAGTCTTCGGCGGTGCTGATCTGCACACACTCTGCGTTGACGCCGTGGCGTTGCAGCCAGTGCCGCAGGTCGTTGAGCTGCAGGCGGCTGACGCCGGCTTCATCGGCGCGGTCCAGGCACAACACGCACACCTTGTGGGCCGCACACAGCAGCGGCAGCGCATCGCTCAACGCCCGGGCCGACTCGCGCGTGCTGCTCCAGGCGGCGAGCACCGTGTCGCCGAAGGTGGTCACAGGCCCCGTGCGTGGCAAGAGCAGCATCGGCCGGCCGGTTTGCATGAACACCCGCTGCGGGAAATCGGCGGCCACGGTGCTGCCGGTATCACCCGCATCGGCCTGGTTGACGATGAGCAGGTCGCTCAGTCGCCCGATGCGGATCATCGCGGGCTCGGTCTCTTCGTCACTCAACACGGCTTCGAATGAGGCCAGCCCCGAAGCCGCAGCCTGCGCGTTGAACTGATCGACCCAAGCTTGCGCGCGCTCGAGCTGCTGGGCGCGCACACGCCCGACGATGTCGGGCCAGCCGCGCAGGTCGGCTTCAACCACCACGGGCAGCGCGAGCGTGCCGGTCGCGGCCAGGCCGACCAGGTGGGCGCCGTGCCTCGCGGCAAGCTGCAGCGCCACCGCCACGCGCGCGCTGCAGCGCGCATCGCCATCAAGGTGAACAAGAACGGTGCGGTAGCCCATGGTTCAAGGTCCGAAGCAAAAAGCCCATGCGCGTTGCCACAGGCCATGGGTCAGCGCCCAGGTCGACGCCAACGCCAGCGCGGCACCGGCCACGCGGATGGCCCAGGTGCCTGCGGTGAGGCTCAGGCTGCCGTTGCCCGCGAGCCTCACCCACAAGGCCGGGCCCACGAGCAAGCCCATCGACGAGGTGATCGCAAACGCGGCCATCACCGCCGCACCCGACCAGGCCGAGCTGCCCAGCGTGGCGACGATCAGCGCCGACTGCAACAAACCACAAGGCCAGGCCACCCACAAGGAGCCGGTGGCTCCCGCGCGCAGCGGGCCTTGCACTCGCTGCCAGCCCACCGCTGCCATCTCGGGTGGCAGCGCCCTGCCCTTGCCTTGCATCCACTCGGGTTGGCGGCCGGTCCATAGCAGCCACACGCCAAAGCCCAAAGCCGCCAGGTGCAACAGCGTCCACAAGGGGCGCAGCCAAGGCTCCGATTCACCCAAGGTGCGCAACAGGGCCACGCTCGCCGCCGCCACCGCACCGCCGGCCGCGTAGCTGATCAGCCGACCCAGATGAAAGGCCAGGGTGGCGACATTGGGCTGCACACGCCCGCAACTTTGAATGACGCCGGCACTCATGCCGCCACACATGGCCAGGCAGTGCGGTGCACCCGCCAGGCCCATCAGCGCTGCACTGAAGATCAGCGCGAGTTCCATGTTTCAAATGATCCGTGAGAAGCGCTCGCGCATGCGGTCGGCTTGCAGATGGCGGTCAAACACCATGGCCACCGCGCGCACGAAGTACCAGCCCATGCGGGTGACCTGGATGGCACCGGGTTCGACTTCGACCAGGCCTTGTTCGGCGAGGGTTTGCATCCGCGCAAGCTCGTCTTTGAAGTACTCACGCATGTTGACCCGTTGCGCGAGCTCGATCGACTCGAACTCCAGCCGCCCCTGGCACATGAGCGCCATGATCACTGCACGGCGGATCAGGTCGTCGCGCGTCAGCGCCAGGCCACGAGCGATGGGCAGCTGACCTTGCGCCAAGGCGTCGTAGTACTCGGGCAGGGTCTTCGCGTTCTGGCTGTAGCTGGCACCGATGTGGCCGATGGCCGACACGCCCAGCGCCACCAGGTCGCACTCGGGCTGCGTGCTGTAACCCTGGAAGTTGCGATGCAGCCGCCCCTGGCGTTTGGCCACGGCCAGCGCGTCGTCGGGCAGCGCGAAATGGTCCATGCCGATGTAGACATAACCGTCGTGCTGGAACGAGGCCATGGCCTCGCTCAGCATGCCCACGCGGTGGTCGGGCGGCGGCAGGTCGCTGATGGCAATGCGCCGCTGCGGCTTGAAGCGCTGCGGCAGGTGGGCGTAGGCATACAGCGCAATGCGATCGGGCCGCAAGGTGTTGACCTGCGCCACGGTGCGGGCGAAAGACTCCGGGTTCTGTTTTGGCAAGCCGTAGATCAGGTCGACGTTGATCGACTCGAAGCCGATCTCGCGCGCCGCCTCGACCAGCGCCTTGACCGAATCGAACGGCTGGACGCGGTGCACCGCGCGCTGCACCTCCTCGTCAAAGTCTTGCACGCCGAAGCTGAGGCGGTTGAAACCGAGCCGGGCCAGGTGCGCGAGCCGCTCGCGGCTGACGGTGCGCGGGTCGACCTCGATCGACATCTCGGCGCCGGGCGCCACACGAAAGCTGCGCCGCAGCGCACCCAGCAGGCGGTCGAGCTCGTCGTCGCTCAGGAAGGTGGGCGTGCCGCCGCCCAGGTGCAGCTGCGAAACACTCTGCCCCGCGCCGAGCAAGGCCACGTGCAAGGCCATTTCTTGCTCCAGCGCGCGGAGATAGTCCGTCGCGCGGCCGTGGTCGCGTGTCACGACCTTGTTGCAAGCGCAGTAATAACAAACCGATTCGCAGAACGGGATGTGCACGTACAACGACAGGGCCGTCTGCCCCCCAGCCGCCGCACCGTCGGCGCGCTGGCGCGCGGCGCGGGCGTGGTCGTCGGCACTGAAGGTCTCGACGAAGCGGTCGGCCGTGGGGTACGAGGTGTAGCGCGGGCCGGCCACGTCAAAGCGACGCAGCAATTCGGGGGTGATGGTTGCGGGTGCTTGGGCCACCGGGAACGAGGTTGGGGTCATGGTGGCGTCACTGTGCCAAAGCGACCAAGGGCAGGTGTTGATTCAAGTCAACTCGGGCAAACGGATGCCAAGATCCTGGATTGCCGCCTCCGCGGGAATGACGCGATCACTAGAACCGATCGGCGTCATTCAGCTCCGTATCACCGCGCGTCAACAACGCCGTCAGCGCGCCCGACATCCCCATCGCCCCCCAGAAGATCAGGAAGGTCACCGTGTAGACCGCCTGCCGCGGCCACCCGATCGGCGTCCCGCCGAACCACTGCAAATCGCCTGGGTCGACCACGGCGAACAGCATCATCGCCAGCACCCCGGCCATCAGGAAGGCCGGCCACAAAATCTGCAGCGCCCGCTGCCGGATCACCGAGATCATGGCGTTGCGGTGGGGGGAGTCGCCACGTGGTTGCGTGCCTTCACCGCCGGTGTCAAGGCCGGCGAAGAAGCGTCACCGCTGCGTGCGGGCTCCTTCAGCACCGGGTCGGGGTTCAGCAGGGCAAGGCGCACCGTGAAGAAGCTCGCCACCATCACCGACAGCGGCCCGGACAGCACCAACCACACCATGCCCACGCGCCACCACGGCACGCTGTTGTTCTTGGGGTTTGCAAGCGGATTCATCGCGGTCTCCTCACAACATGTTGATCAACGCGGCACGACGAAGGTCGACTTTTCCTGCACCGTCGCCGGGGCCTCGTCACCTTGCGCAATGCGCTCCACGCGGAATTGAATCGGGTGCGCACCCGGCCCCAGCTCGCGCACGCTGGCGGGCGGAATCTGCACGCTCACCGGCAGCCAGCGCGCCTGCGCCGGGCCGACTTCAAAGTCTGGCGTGCTGCTCAAGACGGCCCCCGGCATCCCGTCGAGCAGCACGCGGTAACGCTGGCTCGACTCGGTGGCGTTCATGACCTGCAGGCGGTACACGTTTTCGATCTGGCCTTCGCCCACCAGGCGCGCGAGCGTGCCGCGGTCGCGCACCACGTCGACGCGGAACGGGTCACGCACGCTCAAGCTCACCACGAAGCCGATGCACAACAGCACCAGCACGCCGCTGTAGAGGAGCACTCGCGGGCGCAACACGCGCTTGAGCGTCTGCGAGCTCGTCCAGCGGTGGATCAGCCCGTTTTGTGTGGCAAAGCGGATCAGCCCGCGCGGGTAGGCCATCTTGTCCATCACTTCGTCGCACACGTCAGCGCAGGCGGCGCAGCTGATGCATTGGTACTGCAGGCCCTCGCGGATGTCGATGCCGGTCGGGCACACCTGCACGCACAGCCCGCAGTTGATGCAGTCGCCCAGCCCCGCGACCTTGGGGTCGACCTTGCGGCCACGCGAGCCGCGTGGCTCGCCGCGTTGCGGGTCGTAGCTCACGATCATGGTGTCGCGGTCGAACATCGCGCTCTGGAAGCGCGCGTAGGGGCACATGTAGATGCAGACCTGCTCGCGCAAGTAGCCCGCGTTGCCGTAGGTCGCGAAGCCGTAGAACAAGACCCAGAACCATTCCCAGGGGCCGAACGACAGTGTGAACGCCTCGGCCCACAACACATCGATGGGCGTGAAGTAGCCGACCACCGTGAAGCCCGTCCACAAGCCGATCGCCAGCCAGATCACCTGCTTGGCGCTCTTGCGCCAGAGTTTGTTGAACGACCAGGCTGCGGCGTCGAGCCGCATGCGGGCGATGCGGTCGCCTTCGGTGTGGCGCTCCACCCAGAGAAAGACCTCGGTGTAGACCGTCTGCGGGCAGGCAAAGCCGCACCACAGGCGCCCGGCCACCGCGGTGAAGAGAAACAGCGAGTAGGCGCAGATGATCAGCAGCGCCGTGAGGTAGATGAAGTCTTGCGGGTGCAGCACCAGGCCAAAGATGTAAAAGCGCCGCGAGGCCAGCTCGAAGAGCACGGCCTGGCGGTCGTTCCACTCCAGCCACGGCAGGCCGTAGAAGACGAGCTGGGTCAGCCACACCATCCCCCAGCGCCAGCTCGCGAACCAGCCCGAGACGCTGCGCGGGTAAATCTTTTTCTGCTTCTCGTAGAGCCAGACGGTTTCGCCTTCGGCGCCCGTGGCTGCGGTGGCAGCGGCGATCGGGATGACCCGGGAGCCCGAAACTTTCATCGTGGTGACCGCGCGGTGCCTACTGCTTGGCGGCCACGGCGGTGGCCTGCGACAGCTTCCACACATAAGCCCCCAGCACATGGATCTGCTCGGGCGTGAGGCGCGCGGCATGCGCCGGCATCATGTTGGTCTTGCCGTTGTTGACCATCGCGACGATGGCGTCTTCGCCCCAGCCGTGCAGCCACACCTTGTCGGTGAGGTTGGGCGCGCCGAGTGCGAGGTTGCCCTTGCCGTCGTTGCCGTGGCAGGCGGCACACACGCCGAACTTCGCCTTGCCCGAGTAGGCCTTGATCGGGTTGTGCGGGCTGCCCGACAGGCTCAGCACGTAGTTGGCGACATTGCTCACATCTTCACTGGAGCCCACGGCCGCACCCAGCGGCGGCATGGCGCCCTGGCGGCCCTGGGTGATGGTTTCCTTGATGGTGTCGAGCGAGCCACCGTAGAGCCAGTCGCCATCGGTCAGGTTGGGGAATCCCTTGCTGCCGCGGGCGTCGGAGCCGTGGCAGGCGGCGCAGTTGTTGATGAACAGCCGCTCGCCGATGCCCATGGCCGCCGTGTCCTTGGCCAGTGCTTCGGCGGGCTGCGACACATAGGCGGCATACACCGCCACCATGGCCTGCTCGGCCTTCTTCTGCTCGGCCTCGTATTCGTTCTGGCTGGTCCAGTTGAGGCTGCCGGGGTGGCTGCCCAGGCCGGGGTAGAGGAAGAGATAAGCGCCGCCGCACACGACGGTGAGCACGAACAGGATCATCCACCAGCGCGGCAGCGGGTTGTTGAGCTCGCGCAGGTCTTCGTCCCACACGTGGCCGGTGCTGTTGTCGCCGGCCATCACCTTGCGGCGTGCGGCCACCATCAGCAGCCACAGGCAGGCCAGCAGCGACAGCACCGTCGAGATGGCGACAAAGAGCGACCAGCCGTTGTTGAAGAAGTCACTCATCGCGGCCCCCGTTGCGCTCGTTCAGAAACGGGATCTGCGCGGCTTCGTCGAAGTCGGGCTTGTTGCGGCGTGACCAGGCCCAGCGCACGATGCCGAGGAAGCAGGCAAAGGCCAGCAAGGTGACCACGATGCGGAGTTCGTTGACGTCCATGGTTGTTCTGCTTTCTGATTACTTGAGCGCGGTGCCGAGCACCTGCAGGTAGGCGATCAGCGCATCGAGCTCGGTTTTGTCTTTCACGGCCTCGGCGGCGGCGGCGATGTCGGCGTCGGTGTAAGGCACACCCACCACACGCAGCGCTTTCAAGTGCGTGGGCAGCGACTCGCCGTCGACCTTGGTCTTCTCCAACCAGGGGTAGGCCGGCATGTTGGATTCGGGCACCAGGTCGCGCGGGCTGATCAGGTGGATGCGGTGCCAGTCGTCGCTGTACTTGCCGCCCACACGGTGCAGGTCGGGCCCGGTGCGCTTGCTGCCCCACTGGAAGGGGTGGTCGTAGACAAACTCGCCTGCCGTGGAGTAGTGGCCGTAGCGCAGCGTCTCGGAGCGGAAGGGCCGGATCATCTGCGAGTGGCAGTTGTAGCAACCCTCGCGCACATAAACGTCTCGCCCGGCCAGCTCGAGCGCGGTGTAAGGCTTGAGGCCGGCCACCGGCTGCGTGGTCGAGCGCTGGTAGAACAAGGGAACGATCTCGACGATGCCACCCACCGCGATGACGAGCAGGATCAGCACGATCATCAGGAAGTTGTTGGTCTCGATCTTCTCGTGGCTGAAGCCGGTTTTGGTGTTGTCTTGTTGTGCCATGGTGTTCTTTGCTCCTTGCCTCAGGCGTGGGCCGCGGCCAGGGGCGGGATGGCCACCGTCACCGTCTTGCCGTTGCGCACCGTCATCACCACGTTCCAACCCATGATGAGCATGCCGCCCAGGTAGAGCAGGCCGCCGGCGAGGCGCACCACGTAAAACGGGAAGGTGGCTTTCACGCTTTCGACAAAGCTGTAGACGAGCGTGCCGTCGGGGTTGACCGCGCGCCACATCAGGCCTTGCATCACGCCGGCGATCCACATCGCGGCGATGTAGAGCACGATGCCGATGGTGGCCACCCAGAAGTGCAGCTCGATGGCCCTGACGCTGTACATCTTGGTCTGGCCGAACATGCGCGGGATCAGGTAGTACAGCGAGCCCATGGTGATCAGGCCCACCCAGCCGAGCGCGCCGCTGTGCACGTGGCCGATCGTCCAGTCGGTGTAGTGGCTGAGCGCGTTGACGGTCTTGATCGACATCATCGGGCCCTCGAAGGTGCTCATGCCGTAGAACGACAGCGACACGATCAGGAACTTGAGGATGGGGTCGTCACGCAGTTTGTGCCACGCGCCCGAGAGCGTCATGATGCCGTTGATCATGCCGCCCCAGCTCGGCGCGAGCAGCACCAGCGAGAACACCATGCCCACGCTTTGCGCCCAGTCGGGCAGCGCGGTGTAGTGCAGGTGGTGCGGGCCGGCCCACATGTAGGTGAAGATCAGGGCCCAGAAGTGCACGATCGACAGGCGGTATGAATACACCGGCCGCTCGGCCTGCTTGGGGATGAAGTAATACATCATCCCGAGGAAGCCGGCCGTGAGCAGAAAGCC
>NZ_JANOCG010000163.1:0-5562 GCF_031412075.1 Rhizobacter sp. | reverse complement strand
GCGGGCTTGCGGTCGAGCAGGTGCTCGATCTGCAGCATCTTGGCCACGCGCTGCACGGCGGCCTCGCGCTCGGGCTTGGGCACCTTGCGCATCTCGAGCGCGAAGCTGATGTTCTCAGCCACATTCATGTTCGGGTAGAGCGCGTAGCTCTGGAACACCATGGCGATGTCGCGATCTTTCGGCAGCTGGTTGGTGACGTCGCGCTCACCGATGTGGATGCTGCCGCTGGTGGGCTGGTCGAGCCCCGCGATCTTCGACAGCAGCGTCGACTTGCCGCAGCCCGAAGGGCCGACCAGGATCAGGAACTCGCCTTCATCGATCTCGATGTCGATGCCCTTGAGGATGTCGACCGCACCAAAACTCTTGCGGACATTGCAGATGGAAAGTGCGCCCATGATTTCTCTTTTCAACTTCAGCAAACCACCGTTCGCACTGAGCTTGTCGAAGTGCAGCGCCCGGCTTCGACAGGCTCAGCCCGAACGGGGCGGAGTCAACCCTTGACCGCGCCGGCCGTCAGCCCGCGCACGAAGTACTTGCCTGCCAGCACATAGATGGCCAGTGTGGGCAGCGCGGCGATCATCGCGGCGGCCATGTCAACGTTGTATTCCTTCACCGAGCTCGAGGTGTTGGCCATGTTGTTCAGGCCCACGGTGATCGGTTTCGCGTCACCCGCCGAGAACACCACGCCGAACAGGAAGTCGTTCCAGATGGCGGTGAACTGCCAGATCAGCGTCACCACCAAAATCGGCGCCGACAGCGGCAGCACGATGCGCCAGAAGATGCGCCAGAAGCCGGCGCCGTCGAGCATGGCCGCGCGGATCAGCTCGTCGGGCAGGCTCACGTAATAGTTGCGGAAGAAGAGCGTGGTCGTGGCCAGGCCCACCAGCACGTGCACGATCACCAGGCCCCAGATCGAGTCGGCGAGCTGGAACCAGCCGAGCACCTGCGACATCGGCAGCAGCACCACCTGCAGCGGCATGAAGGCGCCGAACAGCATCAGCCCGAACATGAACTCGCTGCCCTTGAAGCGCCACTTGGCAAACACATAGCCGTTGACGGCACCGAGCGCGGTGGAGATCAGCACCGCCGGCACCACCATCAGCATCGAGTTCCAGAAGAAGGGGCGCAGGCCGCCGCAGTCGGTGCCGGTGCAGGCCTGCGACCAGGCCTTGTGCCAGGCGTCGAAGTTGAGGCCGCCGGGCAGCGAGAGCAAGCTGCCGTCGCGCACCTCGGCCATGTCTTTCAGCGAGGTCGCGACCATCACATACAGCGGCAGCAAGAAGACGGCGGCAAACAGCAGCAGCACCGACCAGATGACGAAGCGGTGAACGTGGTGGGCCTTCATGGGTGGGCTCTCATTTCCGCGTGCGCAATTCAGAGTAGAGATAAGGCACGACGATGGCCGCCACGGTGCACAGCATCACGGTCGCCGAGGCCGCACCCAGGCCGATCTGCCCGCGCGAAAAGCTCATGGCGTACATGAAGGTCGCCGGCACGTCGGTGGCAAAACCGGGGCCGCCGGCGGTGAGCGCCATCACCAGGTCGAAGCTCTTGATGGAGATGTGGGCCAGCACCAGCAGCGTGCTGAAGAACACCGGCCGCAGGCTCGGGATGATCACGCGCCAGTAGATGCGCGGCAGCGAAGCGCCGTCGATCTGCGCGGCCTTGATGATGGAGTCGTCGATGCCGCGCAGGCCGGCAAGAAAGAGCGCCATCACGAAGCCCGCGCTTTGCCACACACCGGCGATGACCACGGTGTAGATGGCCTTGTCGGGGTTGACCAGCCAATCAAAGGTGAAGCCCGTCCAGCCCCATTGTTGAACCAGGTGTTCGAGGCCGAGGCCGGGGTTGAGGATCCACTTCCACGCGGTGCCGGTGACGATGAAACTCAGCGCCATCGGGTAGAGATAGATGGTGCGCAGCGCCCCTTCGGCGCGGATCTTCTGGTCGAGCAGGATGGCGAGGCCGAGGCCGAGCGCCAGGCCCACGCCGATGAAGAGCACGCTGAAGATGCCGAGGTTGGTGAGCGCCACCCACCAGCGTTCGCTCTCGAACAGGGTGACGTACTGCGCCCAGCCGACGAAGTCGTAGTTGGGCAGCAGGCGCGAGGCGGAGAACGAGAGCACGCCGTTCCACGCGATCAGGCCGTAGATGAAGGCGAAGGCGAGCGCGAAGCTGGGGGCCACGGCGAGGCGGGGCATCCAGCGGGAGAGGCGGGCCGCGAAGCTGGGGGCGGGGGAGGTGGGGGTCATGGCTTGCAAACAGAGCCGTTCGCGTTGAGCTTGTCGAAACGCATCCTGTTGGGCGTGAACTTCAGATCCCCGTTCGCCCTGAGCTTGTCGAAGGGTGCGCCGTGCACTGCGCTGGCTTCGACAGGCTCAGCCCGAACGGATTGAAGCGGAGATGAGCGTGGGAGAGCCGCACGCGGCGGCTCTCGAATCACTCAAGTTACTTCGTCTTCGCCGCCGCCACCAACCGATCCATCGCCTGCTCGGCCGTCATGGTGTCGGTGTTCCAGAACTGCGAGACCACGTCCTTGATCGCACCTTCGGCCGCCGACGAGACCGCCATGCCGTGCGCCACCGAGGGCACCAGGCCGTTGCTCTTGGCGGTCGCGACGAAGTCTTTCGACGAGAGCTTGGCGCAGTCGTCGAACTTGGCCATGTCGCTGTTCAGGCGCACGGGAATGGAGCCCTTGTTGAGGTTGAACACCTCCTGGAACTCGGGCGCCATGATGGCCGCGGCCATGTCTTTTTGTGCGCCCAGGTTGGCGGTGTTCTTCAGCTTGAACATCGCGAAGCTGTCGACGTTGAAGGTGAACGCATTCGCGGTGCCCGGTGCAGCCGCGCACAGGAAGTCCTTGCCCGGCACCTTGCCAGCGGCGATGAACTCACCCTTGGCCCAGTCGCCCATCAGCTGCATGCCGGCTTCGCCACGAATCACCATCGCGGTGGCGAGGTTCCAGTCGCGGCCCGAGGCGTTTTTGTCGGTGTATTCCTTGACGCGCTTAAACGTGGTCAGCACCTTGAGCATGGTCGGGCTCTTGACGCTGCCGGGGTCGAGCTGCACCAGCGCCTTGCGGTAGAAATCGGCACCGCCCACACCCAGGGCCACCGATTCGAAGGTCGTGAAGTCTTGCCAGTTCTGGCCACCGTGGGCGACGGCGATCAGGCCGGCCTTCTTGAGCGCCTCGGCGGTGACGAAGAACTCGTCCCAGTTGGTGGGCATCTTGGCGTTGGCCTTCTGCAGCGCCGCAGGGCTGGCCCACAGCCAGTTCACACGGTGCACGTTGACCGGCACGGCCACGTAGTTGCCCTTGTACTTCATGACATCGGAGACAACCTTGGGCAGCAGTGCGTCCCAGTTGTTGGCCTTGGCCACGTCGTCGAGGTTGGCGAGCACACCTTCAGCGCCCCACTCCTGGATCGACGGGCCCTTGATCTGTGCGGCGGCCGGGGCATTGCCCGAGACCACGCGCGACTTGAGCACCGTCATGGCCGAGTCACCACCACCACCGGCCACGGCGAAATCTTTCCAGCTGTGGCCCTTGGCCTGCAGCGTGGCCTTGAGTGCGGCAGCGGCCTTGGCTTCGCCGCCCGAGGTCCAGTAGTGCAGCACTTCGACTTCGCCGGCGCGGGCCGACAACGAGGCGCAGAACAAGGTGGCCGCGGCCGCGATGTGCAGCGCTCGGATGGAGGTGGGTGTGGTGTTCATCAATGTCTCCGGGTGTTGTGGGGTGTCGAAACGAAGTCGGGGGGCTGCATGCAATGCCGACGGGACGGAACATTAACGATTAATTAACTTTTCTCATTCGGTAGTTACCCGGATGGCATCAATTTGCCCGTGAAACCCTTCTGTTACCGGGGACAGCGGCCGTGGGGTCTTGGCAACTCATGGTTAACACCACGTTAATTTAGTTAATGTTTTAACAACAATCCGCGCCGGGCCCGACCTCCCCCCACTGTTTTTCCCCCTCAGTGCGGTCGGTGCCCGTTCAACAAACCCACGGAGACACATCCATGAAAACCATCCGCTCTGTCGCGCCGCGTGCGCTGGCCCTGGCCGCAGCCCTGGTCGCCTCTCAAGCCCAAGCCGTCGATTTCGACGGCTACTTCCGCGCCGGCCCCGGCGCCACCTCGAAAGACGCCGCCCGCGCTTGCTACAACCTGGGCATCTCCGGCGGCCACTACCGCCTGGGCAACGAGTGCGATTTCTACGGCGAGTTCGGCCTCACGCACACCGGCACCACCGACGGTGTGGCCTGGAAGGGCAAGGTCATGTTCAGCGAATACAACAACGGCACCGACGTGGGCGACTCGGCCTCGTCGTTTGCGCAGATGTATGTCGAAGGCAAGGGCTTCGACATCGCCCCGGGCACGAACTTCTGGATCGGCAAGCGCTTCTACGGCCGCAAAGACGTGCACATCCTCGACACCTTCTTCGTGCGCCTCGACGGCGTGGGCGCCGGTGCCGATCAGATCGCCATCGGTGGCGCCAAGCTCGGCCTGGCCTACTTCAGCAGCGACAGCTTCGCGGGCTTCGGCGACCCCGGCAACGGCGCGTCGACCAACCCGGGCAACCGCTTCAACGTCGACGTGACCGAGATCCCCGTCAACCCCGGTGGCCAGCTGCGTGTGACCGGCACCTTCACACAAGGCCGCTACGACAACCCGACCGACGGCAAGGGCACCAGCGGTTTCGGCCTGAGCCTGCAGCACACGCAAGACCTCAAGGCCCTGGGCGGCGGCAATACCTTGTGGCTGCAATACGCCCAGGGCTCGGCCGGGCTCGACGGCAACTTCGGCACGCGCAACGCCGAGTCGGGTGTGAAGAAAGTGCGCCTGGTCGAGAGCGTGACCTGGCAGCTGGGCGCGTTGGGCGGGCAAGCGGTGGCGCTGATCGGCCAGCAGGGCGAAGACACCGTCAACAACACACCGAAGTTCAAGGAGCTCTCGATCGGTGGCCGCGCTTCGTATGCGCTGACGAAAAACTTCAAGCTGGTGAGCGAGCTGGGCTACATGCAGAAGAAGCCCGACGGCTCTGAGACGCAGAAGCTGACCAAGTTCACCTTTGCGCCTACGCTGGCCACCGGCCCGGGTTTCTGGAACCGCCCGGAGCTGCGTTTGTACGTGACCACCGCGAAGTGGAACTCCGCGGCCAACGCGGCAGCGGGCGTCGACCCCATCACCGGTCGGCCCTTGGGCTTGACGGGCCTGCAAAACGGCAAGACCAAGGGCACCAGCTACGGCGCACAGGCCGAGATCTGGTTCTGAGTGGTTTGAACGGGGCCTGAACTTGGCCCCGCGCAACGCTTGAAACCTCGGCACACCAGCACCGCTGCGCCTCGGGGGAAACACCCCGAGGCGCAGTTGAACGCTGTCTTAACATCGCGGCCACGATCACCTGAGCGCCCGATGAAACTCCTGCTCGCCGAAGACGACACCATCCTGGCCGACGCCCTCACCGCCAACCTGCAAGGCTGAGGCTTCGAGGTGGAAGTGGCCGAGAACGGCGCCGTCGCCGAGTACCTGCTGCTGCGCCACGACTTCGACATCGGCGTGC
>NZ_JANOCG010000162.1:0-6039 GCF_031412075.1 Rhizobacter sp. | reverse complement strand
CGCACCGCAATCAGCGAGTGGCCGCCCAGGTCGAAGAAGCTGTCTTTGATGCCAACCCCTTCCACGCCCAGCAGCTTGCCCCACAGCTCGGCCAGGCCCTTCTCGAACGAATCGCGCGGCGGCGCGAAGTCGCTGTCGAGCTCGGGCCGCGAGAAGCGGGCGTCGTTGCTGGCCATCGAAGCGCGGCTGAGCGACTCGGCTTGCGCGATCAGGTCGTCGACCTTCATCGAGCTCACGATCAGCTCGGCCGGCATGGCGCCGCTGAGCAAACGCGTGAGCGCCTGCAGGCCATCAGCAGGTGTGATGCCCTGGCTCACGTTGTGGCGCAGTGCCACCTCGCCTGGCGACAGCGGCTTGACGCGCGCTGTGGCCGGGCCTTCGCCACCGGCCATTGCGGCCTCGGGCTTAGGCGCATGCCACGGGCCGTCGAGGCGGCGCAGGGTCAGGCGGTCGACTTCGGCCAGCACTTTGCCGTTGGCGTCGGTCAGGGTCACGTCGAAGGCGGCGAAATCGCTGGCCACCGAGCCGTCACTGGACAAGCGGATCCAGCTGTAGACATCGGCCTGCAGCGGCGCATGGAAACGCAGGCCACGGTAAGAGATCGGCGCCCACAGGTTCTGCACCACCTCCTGGTCGGCGTAGCCGGGGATCAGGTCCATCGCGCAGCCTGTGGCGATGTCGAGCACGCCGGGGTGCAGGCCCCAGTCCGCCAGGTCGCCCGCGAACTCGGCCGGCAGTTGCAGGTGGGCCAGCGCTTCCTTGGTGCCCAGGTGCAGGCGTTTGAGCACACGCCAGCGGGGGCCGAACTTGAGATGGGCTTCCTGGCGTGTGCGCAAGGCGCTCGCGCCGGCCGCGGCGGTGACGGGGCCGGTGCAACGCGCTTCGATCTCGGGCAGGCTCAGCACAGCGGCGGCCTGCTTGGCCGGCGTGACACGCGCGGTGGCGCAGCGCACGAAGCTGCCCGGTGCATCACCCTCGGCCAGGATTTCGACATCCCAGCGCTGATCATCGCCCCGCAAGCTAACGCGGAAAGCGCGCGTGGCGCCGTCGTCCACGAAGAGTGGTGACTCGAACACCAGGTTGCTCAGCTGCCACGGGCCGGGGTTGCCGAGTTCGGCCAAGGCGGCACGAACGAGTTCGAGATAACCCGTGCCGGGCAACAGCGCTTCACCACTGCCCAGGCGGTGTTCGTCGATCACCCAGTCTTTGGATGAGAGCGTGCCGGTGAGCACCTCCAGCTGCGCCAGGCCGTCGCGCGAGGCGAGGCGGTGTTCGAAGTGCGGGCTGGTGACGGGCAGGGTCTGGGCCGTGGCGGGCTCCGACGGGCCGGCCAGCTGACCCACCATGCCGACGTCTTTCCAAATCCCCCAAGAGATCGCTGTCACCGGGTACTTGCGCTGACCCGCGCACGACTCCGCGAACGCGTTGACGAAGGCGCTTGCACCCACGTAGTCGATCTGGCCGGTAGGTGCGATGTAGGCGCTGGTGGACGAGAACAGCACCATGAAGTCGAGGGCAGAGTCGCGGAAGATCTCGTCGAGCACCTGGGTGCCGTAGACCTTGGCCGAGAACACGTCTTCGATGTCGCGCGGGCTCTTGAGCTGGATCAGGTTGTCGCGGATCACACCGGCGGCATGGAACACGCCGTGGATCTCCTTGAACGCAGTGCGTGCCTCGGCCACCACTTCTTTCATGCGCTCGGCCACGGCCACGTCGGCCGCCACGGGCAACACGGTGGCGCCGAGTTTTTCGAGCTGGCGCACCTTCTGGATCGCCTGGCTGATGCTGTCGCCGGACTCGTGTTTGTCGAGCCAGTCGTCCCAGTCGCCGCGCTGTGGCAGCGGCGTGCGGCCCACCAGCACCAGCTTGGCCTTGTATTCGCGTGCCAGCCATTCGGCGAGCACACCGCCAATGCCACCCAGGCCACCGGTGAGCAGGTACACGCCCCCTTGGCGCAAGCGCTGCACGGGCGCTGCGCCCGCGGGCTGCTTGAACGCGCCGAGGTGACGCTCCCAGCGCACGCCGTTGCGCCACGCGATGACACGGGTGCCCGGTTGGGCGAACAGTTCGCTCGTCACATCGGCGGCCACACGCGCCACGGCCGCTTCGGCCTGCGGGTTGCGTTTGCCATTGAGTTTGGTGTCGCCGAGGTCGACATCGATGAACGCGCAGCTCAGGTTCGGGAACTCGCGCGGAATCACCGCGCATGGGCCGAGCGCCGTCGCCTTGTCGGGGAACAAAAGGCCTTCGTCGCCCACACGCTGCGCGCCGTTGGCCACCACCGTCATGTGCAGCGCTCGCTCGGTCAGACCGGATTTGCCCAGCGCACGCGCCAGGTGGAACAGCGAGTAGAAGCCGTGCTCCTGGTTGCGGTGGAAAAAGGTCGAGCCGGGGCGGAAGTTGCGATCGAGCGTGACCAGCCAGGTGTGCAGGATGCGGTCGGGCACGATCTCGCGCTCGGCCAGCGAATCGAGCAGCTCTTGATAACCCACGCCGCCGGCTTCGGCAGCCAGCGTGTAGGTGGCCTCGTCGACCTGCGCAAAGGTGTCGCCCGGCAGCACGGAGATGACCTGGTGACCGGCTTCGCGCAGGCTCGCCACCGCGCTCAGCGACAGTGGTTCGCGGCCATGGAAGGCCAGCCAGGTGTGCACCTCGTCGCTCGAATCGAGAATGCCTTGTTGTACCCAGCGTGGCTTGCGGAACCAGTCGCCGATCTCGGCCTGGCGCAGCGGGCGCTCGGCCTCCGCGCGCGACGCGCCGAGGGTGCCCACGCCAGGCTCGATCCAGTAGCGTGCATGTTGGAAAGCGTAGGTCGGCAGCGGCACACGGCGCCGGCCTTTGCCCCACAGGCGCTGCACGTCGAACTCGACCCCCAGCGCCCACAGCCGGCCCATCACGGTGCGGAAGTAGACGTGGTCGGGGATCGGGTCTTGCGGGTGGCGCATCGATGACAACACACGCTGGGTCGGTGAGCGCGGGTTCTGCCGCACGAAGGAGCCCAGCATGTTGCCGGGGCCGACTTCGAGGAACACGTGGTTGTCGGATTCGAGCAGCGTGTCGACCCCATCGGCAAACAGGATGGAGTTGCGCAAGTGCTGCACCCAGTACTCCGGGTCACGCGCACTCGCCGGATCAAGCCACTTGCCGGTTCGGTTGGAGACGATGCGCAGCCGGGGCTCGTTGAGCTTGATGCTCTGCAGGTACTGGCGAAAGCGCGGCAAGATGCCGTCGAGAAGACGTGAGTGCGCCGCCACGTCGACCTTCACCCGCTGCGTGTCGATGCCCTGCTCGGCCAGTCGCGCGGCCAAGGCCTCGAGCGGTGGCAAGGGGCCTGACATGACAGACAGCTGCGGGCTGTTGGCTGACGCCAGATCGAGCTCGTCGCCGAGCAGCGGCACCAGGTCCTTGGCGGCCATGGGCACGCTGACCATGCCGCCCTGAGGTGTCTGCCCGACCAATTGGCCACGCAGCAGCAAGAGGCCGAGCGCGTCTTCGAACGAGAACACGCCGGCAATGCAGGCTGCGGTGTTTTCGCCCATGCTGTGGCCGATCACCACCTCGGGTTTGATGCCGTAAGACTCCCACAGCTTGCTGAGCGCGATCTCGACGAGAAAGGTCAACGGCAGCTGCGACGACGGCTTGGCCAGCAGATCACCCAGCTCGGGGCTCACCTCCTGGGCCAGCAGCACCGGCGCCAGGTCAGCGCCGAAACGTGTCTTGAGAATGCCCAGGCCCTTGTCGACCCACTCGCGGAACACCGGCTCTTTTTCATAGAGCCCCATGCCCATGCTCACGTACTGCGCGCCACCACCGGGGAACATGAACACCAGCGAGGGGCGGTCGAGGTCCTTGGTGTGGTTGAAGACCCGCTTGGCGTCGTTGCTCTCCAGCAGCGCGATGGCTTCTTCGTGGTTGGCGCAGGCCAGCACACGGCGCTGCTCAAAACCACGGCGGCCCACGTGCAGCGAATGCGCCACATCGGCCAGCGGTGTCTTCGGGTTGTCTTTCAGCCAGGCGGCGAGGCGGCGGGCGTTGTCGTCAAGTGCCTTGCGGTTGCGGGCCGACAGCACCAGCAGCTGGGTCGACTCGTCGATGGGCGTGGGCGTGCGCGCGACGGCCGGCGCTTCTTCGAGCACCACGAAGGCGTTGGTGCCACCGACGCCGAGCGAGTTGACACCAGCGCGGCGCGGCTTGTTGCCGTCAACCTTCCAGTCGCTGAGCTGGGCCGCCACCGTGAACGGGCTGCTGGCGAAATCGATGCGCGGGTTGGGTGCTTCGAAGTTGAGCGAGGGCGGAATCTGTTTGTGCTCGAGCGCAAGCGTGGCCTTGATCAGGCTGGCCACCCCGGCGGCGGTGTCAAGGTGGCCGATGTTGGTCTTGACCGAGCCGACCTTGCAGTAGCCCACGCGGTCGGTGGTGTCGCGAAAGGCCTGCGTCAGCGCGGCAATCTCGATCGGGTCGCCGACCGGCGTGGCGGTGCCGTGGCATTCGATGTAGCTCAGCGTGTCGGCATCGCAGTCCGACACTGCCAGCGCTTCGGTGATGCAGGCGGCCTGGCCGTCGACGCTGGGCGCGAGGTAGCCCACCTTGCGCGAGCCGTCGTTGTTGCAGGCCGTGCCCTTGATGACGGCGTGCACGTGGTCGCCGTCGCGCAGCGCATCGGCCAGCCGGCGCATGACGACTACACCGGCGCCGCTGCCGAACACCGTG
Source organism: Rhizobacter sp. (assembly GCF_031412075.1). GTDB lineage: Bacteria > Pseudomonadota > Gammaproteobacteria > Burkholderiales > Burkholderiaceae_C > Rhizobacter. The sequence goes on along the minus strand of NZ_JANOCG010000162.1, from coordinate 1,329 downwards.
CCCTTGGAGCGGTGGTCGAAGGTGCGGCAGTGGCCGTCGGGCGACAGCACTTCGCCTTCTTTGTAGTGGTAGCCCACGCCATGCGGCACCTCGATGGTCACCCCACCGGCGAGCGCCATGTCGCACTCGCCCGACAGCAGGCTTTGCACCGCCAGGTGGGTGGCCACCAGCGAGGTGGAGCAAGCAGTCTGCACGTTGACACACGGCCCGTGCAGGTTGAATTCGTAGGAGACGCGGGTCGACAAAAAGTCTTTGTCGTTGCCGGTGTGGCGAAGCAGAAAGAGGCCGACCGAATCGACCAGCTCGGGATTGCTCAGCAGGTTGAAGGTGAAGTACGCCCCCATGCCGCAGCCGGCAAACAGGCCCACCGCGCCCTCGAACTTTTCCGGCGGGTGGCCGGCGCGTTCGAGTGCCTCCCAGCACACCTCGTAAAACTGGCGGTGCTGCGGGTCGAGGATGGCGGCTTCCTTCTGGCTGAACCCGAAAAACTCGGGGTCGAAGGCGTCCATGTCTTGCAGGCTGATGCCGGCCTTCACGTAGTTCGGGTCGGAGAGCGTGCTGCGCGACACGCCCTTGGCCAGCAACTGCTCGTCGGTGTAAGGCTGCGTGGCCTCAACACCGTTTTTCAGGTTGGCCCAGAACTCTTCGGGGTTGGAGGCACCGGGCACCCGGATCGCCATGCCCACGATGGCGATGTCACTCTCGTTCGCCTCGCTCATGCGGACGGTCCTGCGGCAGAGGCTGCGGTGGGTTGGGTTGTGGTGTGCAGCGTCATGACCTGACTCATCCTCGGATCGTTTTTGTTGTCGTTTAAAAGGGGCTGTACGTCAGGCGCGCACGCCCTGGCGGCGCTGCATCGCCGCACGGCGACCTTGTGCACGCGCCTTGCCGGCCTGGGCACCGGCATCGTCTTCGCCGTCTTGCGCTAGGAAGTTGCTCAGGCTCTGGATGGTCGGGAAACGGAAGATGTCGGTGATCGACAAGTCGCGCCCCAGCGCATCGCGCAGCTTGCGGTGCGCCTGCACGGCCAGCAGCGAGTGGCCGCCCAGGTCGAAGAAGTTGTCGCGCGCGCCCACTTGCGGCAGCTTGAGCACGTCTTTCCAGATGGCGGCGATCTTTTCTTCCAGGTCGCTGGCCGGGGCCACGAAAGCTTCGCTCACCACCGGCGCGTGGCCGGCCTCGGGCGCGGGCAGCGCCTTGCGGTCAATCTTGCCGTTGGGTGTTTGTGGCAGCGCGTCGAGATGGACGAAATGCGCTGGCACCATGTAATCGGGCAGGCGGCTGCGCAGGTGTTCTTTCAGATCCGCCGCGGGTGCGGCGTCTTTGCCG
>NZ_JANOCG010000161.1:0-7263 GCF_031412075.1 Rhizobacter sp. | reverse complement strand
TGGTGCCGCCCTTGGTCGCCCACATCGACACCCACCACGCGCTGGTCAACCTGCGGGTGTTGCCGTTGACCACGCGCGACCCACGTGCGCTGCTCGAGCGCGGCGAGGCCGACGTCGCGGTGGGCTACTTTCCCGAAGCGGTGGCCGAGCTGGCCACGCGCGGTCAGCAGAGCGCGCTGCATCACCAGCGTCTGGGCGAAAGCGAATACGTGTGTGTGATGCGCCGCGGCCACCCGCTCGCCGAGGGTGAGCTGACACTCGACGACTTTTGCGCCGCGCACCACCTGTTGGTGAGCTTCTCGGGGCGGCCGCACGGTTTTGTCGACCAGGCGCTGGCCACGTTGAACCGCTCGCGGCGCATCGTGCTCACCGTCAACCAGTTTTTCACCGCCGGGCGCGTGGTGTCGCGCAGCGACTTGCTGACGGTGTTGCCGGCGTCGTTTGTCGACGCCACCGGCTACAGGGCGCAGCTGGTGGAGCGCCCTTTGCCGATGACGATGGCGCGCATCCACGTCGAGGCCATGTGGCACATGCGGCACGACCGGGTCAGCTCGCACCAGTGGTTGCGCCAACGTCTTGTCGAAGCCGCAAGAGCGCAGGCTGCGGCGGCGTGACAATCACGCTTGAAACCATTGCCCGAGACCACCCATGTCTGCCCACTCCGACCTGACCGATGCCGAGTTCGCCGAGCTCGACGAGTTGCTCGCCGCCACGCCCGAGCCGCTGCAGCCGGTCGACTCCGTCATGCTCGACGGCTTCTTGTGCGGCGTGCTGGTGCAGCCGCTGCTGCTGGAGCCGGCGGCCTGGTTGCCGCATGTGTTCGACTTCGATGCCACGCCGCTGCCCGACAACACCGACCTCGCCTGGCGCGAGCGCACCACGGCGCTCATCTTGCGGCGTTACGGTGCGCTCAACCGCGCGATGGCCGAAGACGGCTGGTTCAACCCGCTGATCCTCGAGTTCGACGACGAAAACCCGCTGCAGCCGCCCGCCGATGGCGGCCCCGACCCGATGGCCGGGCTGAGCGAGATCTCGCAGGCGCTGATGCCGTGGGTGGCGGGTTTCCAGCACGCCACGCTGTGTTTTCCTGATCTCGCCGAAATGCCCGACGACGCGGTGATGAGCGCGCTGGCCCGGCTGTACCGCCACCTGCCGGCCGAGACCGACGAAGAGCGCGAGGTGGTCGCCACCGTCGAACGCGAACGCCCGCTCAAAGACATGGAAGAAGCGATCGAAGAGCTGGTCGTCACCATTGCCGATCTGTACGACCTCACCAGTGAGCAACGCTACAAGGTCGAGACCGTCAAGCGCGATGCGCCCAAGGTCGGCCGCAACGACCCCTGCCCCTGCGGCAGCGGCAAGAAGTTCAAGCAGTGTCACGGCGCGACATGACGGCCCGTTGAGTCGTGCGTCTTCAACTGCTCTCAGACCTGCACCTCGAAACCGAAAACTTCGAGCCCCAGCCCGCACTGGGCGCCGAGTTGCTGGTGCTGGGTGGTGACATCGACAGCACCTGGGCCGGCCTCTCGCACTTTCGAGACTGGCCGGTGCCGGTGATCCTGGTCGCAGGCAACCATGAGTTCGACAACCGCGAGCTCGACACCACCTGGCCCGAGCTGCGCGCCCATTGCACGCAACTCGGCATCACGCTGCTCGAGCGTGAAAGCCTGGTGATCCCCGACCGCGCAGGCCGCCGCATCCGCTTTGTGGCCACCGTGCGCTGGTGCGACTTCGACCTGTTCGGCGCACGCGGGCGCGAGAAGGCCATGCGTGCGGCCAGCTACTTCATGCGGGTGATGCGCTCGACACAACATGGCGAGCCGTTTGGTGCCGAAGCGGTGCGCGAAGAAGCGCTCGCCTGCCGCACCTGGCTCGCCGATGAGCTGGCAAAAACCTCAGACGATTGGGACGCGACCGTCGCCCTCACCCACTTCGGCCCCAGCCTGCGCAGCGGCGATCCGCGCTACGGCAGCCAGTCGGGCACCGCGAGCTTCTGCAATGCCGACGATGACTTGTTGCCGCTGGCCGACCTGTGGATCCATGGCCACTTGCATTGCCGCCACGACTACACCGTCGGCACCACGCGTGTGGTGTGCAACGCACGCGGCCACGCTCGCAAAGGCGAGGCAGAGGGCTACGACGGTTTGTTGACAGTCGAGGTCTGACCCGACAACCCGTCGAAACAGGTGCTGAGCAGCATCTCGATGATCTGCTCGTCGCTGTGCTGGCCGCTCGCCTTCAGCAGGCCGAGCACCGGGTCGCAGGCGCGGGCGAACAAGGTGTAGAGCGCCACCTCGGGCGCAAGCCGCGGGTTCAGGTCGCCGGCCATCTGGGCGGCGTCGATCCAGGCGCCGAGCTTGTCGCTCACTTCCATCAGCCGGTCGAGGTAAGGCTTGTTGGCCATCAACGAAGCGCGCAGCGTGGAGTTTTGCGCCGGCAGTGAGGGCATTTCGCCGGCCAGCTGCACTTGCATGGTCCAGCGGGCCACCGCCTTGAGTTGATCGACCGCCCTGGCGCCCACCGGCAGGCTGTCCATGAAAGCCAGCGTGCGCTCGAGCACCCGAATCATGGCCGCACCGGCCAGCTCTTCCTTGGAACTGAAGTGCTTGTACAGGCTTGCCTTGGCAATGCCCACGTCGGCTGCCACCTCGTCGACCGTCATCACGTCGAAGCCCTTTTCCGCGAGGAAGCGGTTGACCGACACGACGATCGCGTCCTCTCGGGCGCGCAGCACTTGCTCTTTGAACGAAACCTTTGCCATGGCGCGCATTTTAGACATACGGAACCAAAAAGGGACGAGCAAGTCGCAAACAAACCAGTCGGTTTAGTTAATTACCACACGGTTGACATAGTGAACTCATGAGTTCACATTTCGCCCGGCGCTGAGTTGTAGACCGATCTGGCGCTCCCTTTTTCCCTTCAACAGCGCATGGCGCTCACCTCAAAGGAGTTTGGACATGACGATTCGGTGGTTCAAGACCATGGCGGCGGTGTGCACCGTTGCTTTCGTGGCGGCTTGCGGCGGCGGTGACGACGACCCTGTGACGCCAGCCCAAAGAAATATCGTTCAGGTGGCCCAGGCCAATTCAAACCTGAGCATCCTGGTCGAGGCGGTGGTGGCAGCCGATCTGGCGACCACGCTGTCCGGCCCAGGGCCTTACACGGTGTTTGCGCCCACTGACGCAGCGTTCGCGTCCTTGCTCACCGAGTTGGGCGTGACCAAGGCGCAGTTGCTGGCCAACCGGGCCCTGCTGACGCAAGTGCTGACCTACCACGTGCTCCCGGCCCGGGTGCCTGCGTCGGCGGTGCCGGCCGGCCAGGCCATCACCACCGTTGAAGGCAGCATCTTCAAGATCGACGCCGCAGCCGGTGGCGCGCTCGTCATCACCGACGGGCGCAACCGCGAAGCCAACATCACCCAGACCGACGTGGCCGCCAGCAACGGCGTGATCCACGTGATCGACAAGGTGCTGCTGCCCGCCAACCAGAACATCGTGCAGACCGCCCAGGCGTCGGCTGACTTCACCGTGCTGGTCGAGGCCGTGGTCGCCGCCAATCTCGTGCCCACGCTCCAAGGCACCGGCCCGTTCACGGTGTTTGCGCCAACCGACGCAGCCTTTGCCGCCTTGCTGGCCGAACTCGGCGTCACCAAAGCCGCCCTTCTGGCCAATACCGCCCTGCTGACCGAAGTGTTGACCTACCACGTGGTGCCAGGCCGGGTGCTCGCGGCCAACGTGCCGGTCGGCACGCCGATCACCACGGTGCAGGGCGACACCTTCAGCGTCAACGCCTCGCTGGTCATCACCGACCAGCGCGGGCGCACCGCCAACATCGTCGCCACCGACGTGCTCACCAGCAACGGCGTGATCCACGTGGTCGACCGCGTGATCCTGCCGGCGCCATGAGCCCGAACCCTTTTTGTTCTGCCCCTTCCTCAACCCCCAGGAGTTATTCCATGAAAAAACTGTTCGCTGTTGCCGCTCTCTCGCTGGCCGCCTTCTCCGTCCAGGCCAAGGACATCGTTGACACCGCTGTCGCGGCTGGCAACTTCAAGACCTTGGCCACCGCCCTGCAGGCCGCAGGCCTGATCGACACCCTCAAGGGCCCGGGCCCGTTCACCGTGTTTGCGCCAACCGACGCTGCGTTTGCCAAGATCCCGAAGGATCAGCTCGACGCCTTGCTGAAAGACAAGGCCAAGTTGACCGCGGTGCTGACGTACCACGTGGTCGCCGGCAAGGTGATGGCCAAGGACGTGAAGGCCGGCAAGGCCAAGACCGTTCAGGGCTCGGAGCTGACCCTGTCCACCACCGGTGGGGTGATGGTCGACAACGCCAAGGTCGTGGCGGCTGATGTCGTGGCCGACAACGGCGTCATCCACGTGATCGACACGGTGCTGATGCCCAAGTGATCGCCGGTTGATGACGCTGCCCGCGCCACCCGGGGCGGTGCGGGCGGCGTCTCAGCGCTGGGGTCGGCGCACCAGGCGCTGGCTCCAGGGCGTGCGGGCGTCAGGCAGCGGCGCGGGTGCCGGGTTAAGCGCGGACATGGATTCGATGCTCGCGTCGAGCCCGAAGGCGGTGCCCATGTCGCCGGGGTCAGACGCTGGGCGGGTCGGCAGGCGTCGTGAGGTGACTGACCTCAGCCAGCCGAATCCAGGAATCAGGTTCATCGCGCGCCTCCACTCGTCTACACCCTGGCTGGCAGTGTGGTGTCGGCCCGCAGCTTGCAATGCGGGGAGATGAACCCCGCTTGCGGCGCATTTGGCTCGGCTGGGGTTTACCCATGTGTCCCGGATGGTGTTTGCACTCGCTTTCACTCGTTTTTGTGCAGTGCGATCACTATGTGGGTTCCGAAATGGTTTGGCAGTTGTTGAAGGAGCATGCCGTGAACCGCTTGTCGATGCGAGCACTCACCTGGGGAACCGTGCTGGCCGCGCTGGTGAGCGCCTTTCTGTTAGCCGGTGAAGACGCGGGCTTGCCCGATGCCGCGCACTTGAGCGGCGGCACGGCGGCGGTTCCCGCCCGTTGACGGCTTAGCGCGTGGTGGCCAGCGCCCGCTTGGCCCCGGCGACGAGTGCGTCACCGATGCGGTCGAGCAAAGCCACGCGTGCTGACGGCGTGGCGCCATCGGGCCCAAGGCGCCATTGGTGCCAGAACAGACGCACCTCCAGCCCAATCTCCGGGCGCAGCGCGACCAAGTCACCACTGTCCAGCAGCCCCTGCACCTGCAGTTCGGGCCCCACCCCCACCCCCCAGCCCATCAGCGCGGCCCGCACGTAGGCCTCAGACGATGGCACGAAGCGCTCCTGCAAACGCGGCGCGCGCACCCCGAAGGCGCGTGACACCCATTGCGGCTGCATGTCGTCCTTGCGGTTGAACACCAGAAACGGCACCTGGGCAAAGTTGGCCCGGGTCAGACCTTCCGGCATGACTTTGGCCATGAACCCGGGGCTGGCCACTGCCGTGTAACGCATCACGCCCAGTGGCACCACGCGGCAGCCCCGCAGCGCCTCGCTCACCGTGCTGACGCAGCCGAGCACCGCGCCCTGGCGCAGCCAGTCGTGGGTGAAATCCTGGTCGTCGACCACCAGCTCCAGCGAAACACCCTCATGCACCAGCGCGTCCAGCGCCGGCATGACCCAGGTGGCCAGGCTGTCGGCGTTGACGGCAATTGGCAGGCGCTGGTTCGCCGCCGGGTCAACGCCCAGCTCGTGCGCCACATCGGCCCGCATGGCCTGCAGCTGGCGCGCAAAACGCAGCAGCACCTTGCCGGGCTCGGTCAGCCGCAGCGGGCGCGAGCGCACCACCAGCAGCTGACCCACCTGGGCCTCCAGGGTGCGCAGCCGCTGCGACACGGCCGACTGCGTGATCGTCAGCCGCTGCGCCGCGCGCTCGAAGTTGCCATCGTCGGCCAGCGCTGCCAGGCAATCGAGCGCGGCCGGGTCCAGGTCTTTCATTAGTGCGCCTTATGCAGAGCGAGAAATATGAATGATGCTTCACTTCGGGCCTGGGCGTTCGGACAATCCACGGATGACGCCAGCGCCCTTTGCCTCGGCATTTTTTCAAGGTTGGATGATGACCGCCGGCTTGATCGTGGCCATCGGCGCACAAAACGCGCTGGTGCTGCGCCAGGGCCTCAACCGCATGCACGTGGGCCCGGTGGTGGTGCTGTGCACCTTGTCCGACTGGCTGCTGATTGCGCTCGGTGTGTTCGGCCTGGGGGCGCTGATCCAGTCGTCACCGCTCCTGCTGCAGATCTTTCGCTTCGGCGGCGCGGCGTTCTTGCTGGTGTATGGCCTGCGCTCGGCGCAGCGCGCCTGGCGTGGCGAGGGTGCGCTGGTGCAAGCCGGCGCGCGCGGTCACACGCTGGCCGCCACATTGACCAGCACCTTGGCGCTCACCTATCTGAACCCACACGTTTACCTCGACACCGTGGTCTTGCTCGGCGGAGTGGGCGCACAGCACGGCGATGACGGGCGCATCGCGTTCGCCGCCGGTGCGGGCCTTGCTTCATTGATGTGGTTCTTGACGCTGGGCTACGGCGCGATGGCTGCGTCGCGCTGGCTGCGCAACCCGGGCGCGTGGCGTGTCATTGACGGTGGCGTGGCGCTGGTGATGTTTGCCGTGGCTGCGCAGTTGTTGTTCAAAGGGAGTGTGTGATGAAAGTTGTCGTGATGGGCGCCGGGATCATCGGCGTGAGCACCGCCTGGTACCTGCTGGAGCAAGGGCACGAGGTCACCGTGGTCGACCGGCAGAAAGACGCGGCGCTCGAAACCAGCTTCGCCAACGGCGCGCAGATCTCGGTCAGCTTTTGCGAGCCCTGGGCCCACCCGAGTGCGCCGCTCAAGGTGCTGAAGTGGCTGGCGCGTGACGACTCGCCGCTGCTGTTCAGACCCAAGCTCGACCCGCACCAGTGGCGCTGGGGTCTGAGCTTTCTCTCGCAGTGCACCCACGCGGCCTTCGAGCGCAACGTGACGCAGCTGGTGGCGCTGGGCCGTTACAGCCACGAGTCGCTGAAAAGCCTGGTCGCGCAGACCGGCATCGAATACGACCGACTGGAGCGCGGCATCCTGCACTTCTTTTCCAGCACCCGAGACTTCGATGCGGCGGCGGCCGGCGTGACCTTGATGCGCCGCCATGGGGTCGACCGGCGTGTGCTCTCGCGCGACGAGGTGCTGAAGATCGAGCCCGCGCTGCGCAGCTTTGGCGAGCACATTGCCGGTGGCACCTTCACCGCCAGCGACGAGTCGGGTGACGCTCGTGT
>NZ_JANOCG010000160.1:0-12640 GCF_031412075.1 Rhizobacter sp. | reverse complement strand
GCTGATCACGCTGCCGTATTCCTTCGGCCACAAGGATGCAAGTGCGATGCTGATCCTGGCCGACTGGGCGCAAGGCATCGTGACCTTCCGCCCGCATGCCGAGGCACTCATCGCGCTCGACTGGCCCTACATGATCCACCTGATCCTGGGCATGACGATCTTCCTGCTGTTCCCGTTCAGCCGGCTGGTGCACGTGTGGAGCGGTTTTGCCACTGTGGCCTTCCTGTTTCGCCCGCACCAGGTGGTGCGCAGCCGGCGCCTGAACGTGCCCGCGGGTCACAACGAACCGCGTCGCCCTGACGCACGCGTCTGAAAGGGGCACCCCATGCTCAGCGAAACCGTCGACTTCAGCAGCTTCTCCACGAATCAAGCCACCCCGCAGACCGAGCCGCTCCGGGTGGCCCGCATCAACGGCGTGGCCTTGAACCAGGAGGCCGAATCCTTGTCGACCGAAGAATTGCGGCAGCGCGCATGCACCGAGCTGCTTCGCCAGGCCGCCATGCAGGCCGGCCTGCTCGAGGCGGCCGATGTGGCGCCGGGCGATGGGGTCATCAGCGAAGCCGCCTCGCAAGGCATCGAAGCCTTGCTGGAGCGGGAACTGCAGATGCCAGAGCCCTCTGACGAAGCCTGCCAGCGTCACCACGGCGCCAACCCCGCGCGCTACCGCACCGGTGAACGTGTGCGTGTGCGCCACGTGCTCTTCGCGGTGACGCCGGGGGTGGATGTGGTGAGCCTGCGAAACCGCGCCGAAGCCTGCCTGCTCGACGTGCGTTGCCACGACGGGGGCGCGAGCGACGGTTTTGGCAAGGCGGCTCGCGAGCTGTCCAACTGCCCAAGCGGCGCAGAAGGCGGCGAGCTGGGCTGGCTGCAACCCAGCGACTGTGCGCCCGAGTTTGCCAAGGAGCTGTTCGGCCATGTCGAGGTGGGTGTGTTGCCACGGCTGGTGCACAGCCGCTTTGGTCTGCACGTGGTCGAGGTGCTGGCGCGCGAGGGTGGGGCGGCACAAGCCTTCGAGACCGTTCGGGGTGCCGTGGCCATGGCCTTGCGCCAGCAGACCTATGTGACAGCCTTGCGCCAATACCTTCAACTGCTGGCCGGGCAGGCCGAGGTGGTGGGCGTGGAGTTGGACTCCGCCGAGACGCCCCTGGTGCAATGACGTAGCGCCATGCCCGACGACCTGCTGCAGCGCTTGCGCAGCTTCCACGAGCACACCTTCCCCGGTGTGCAGGACCAGTTTCAAGACCTGGTGCGCGAAGGCCAGCACCCGACGATTCTGTTCATCGGTTGCAGCGACTCGAGGCTGGTGCCCTACCTGCTGACAGGCACTGGCCCGGGTGAACTTTTCATCGTGCGCAACGTCGGCGCCTTCGTGCCCCCACACGATGGTTCGACGGGCTACCACGGCACCGCCGCCGCCATCGAATACGCGGTGCTGAACTTGAGCGTCGCCCACATCGTGGTGTGCGGCCACAGCCACTGCGGTGGCATTCGTGCGCTGTACGAAGGCGTGCCGCCGCAGGCCACCAACCTCGCCGCCTGGCTGGAACTCGCTCGCGAGGCGATGCTGCCAGTGCAGGTGACACCCGAGGCGCTGCGCCGCACCGAACAGCGTGCCGTGGTGCTGCAGCTGGAGCGCCTGATGGACTACCCGATGGTGCGCGAGCGTGTGATCGCCGGTGCGCTGGCCTTGCACGGCTGGCACTACGTGATCGAAGAGGGCGAGGTGCATGTGTTCGACGTGAAGAGCGGCAGTTTCGTCGCCGCCTCGCTGTCGGAGCACAGCGGCACCGGCCCGTTTCGCCCGCACGAGCCGGCGGACGACGGCCACGCCATCTTCAACGAGATCGACAGCCGCCACGCACCCGGCGCCGGGCAGAAAGTTTGATTCATCGCAAACCCACGTTCGGACTGCGTCGATAGGCTCCCGGCATGTCTGCACCCTTGAACCTGCGTCACGTCCACCCCGAACTCGCGTCGCTGCTGCTGCAAGGCGGCCTGGCTCCCTTGAATCTGGGCGGCCGCACGCTGCTGCCCATCGTGCAAGGCGGCATGGGCGTGGGGGTGTCGGCCCACAAGCTGGCCGGCAGCGTGGCGGCGCTGGGCGCCATGGGCACCATCTCGTCGGTGGACCTGCGCCGGCACCACCCCGACCTGATGGAGCGCACCCAGGGCCTGGCCGCCCGCGCAGGCCAAGACGATGACACCAAACAGGTCATCGACGCCGCCAACCTCGAAGCCCTGGAACGCGAGATTCGCGCCGCGCGCGAAGTTTCGCAGGGTCGCGGCCTGCTGGCCATCAACGTGATGCGTGCGGTGAGCGAATACGGCCCGTCGGTGAAACGTGCGCTCGAGTGCGGCATCGACGCCGTGGTGGTGGGCGCCGGTTTGCCGCTCGACCTGCCCGACCTGGCGCAAGAGCACCCCAAGGCGTTGCTGATCCCGATCTTGTCTGACGCGCGCGGCGTGCAGCTGCTGGTGAAAAAGTGGGAGCGCAAGAAGCGCGTGCCCGATGCCATCGTGATCGAGCACCCCGGATTGGCCGGTGGTCACCTGGGCGCCGCAAAAATCACCGACCTGAACGACCCGCGTTTCAATTTCGAGAACGTGTTGCCGCAGGCGCTCGCCTTCCTGCGCTCGGCCGGCATCGAGCGCGAGGTGCCGCTGATCGCCGCCGGCGGCGTGCGAAGCCATGCCGACATTGCCCGCCTGCAAGCGTTGGGCGCGGCCGGTGTGCAGCTCGGCACCCCGTTTGCAGTCACACACGAATGCGACGCCCACATCGAGTTCAAGCGTGTGCTGGCCAGCGCGCGTGAAGAAGAGATGGTGGAGTTCACCAGCGTCGCCGGTTTGCCGGCGCGTGCCGTGGCCACACCCTGGCTGCGCGCCTACCTGAAGATCGAACACAAGCTGCAGGCTGTGGCCCACGTTAAGAGCCGCTGCACCAAGGCCTTTGACTGCCTGGCCCAGTGCGGGCTGCGTGACGGCCTGGCCGGTTGGGGGCAGTTTTGCATCGACAACCAGCTGGCCGCCGCCCTGCGCGGTGACGTGAAGAAGGGGCTTTTTTTCCGCGGCGTGGGTGCCTTGCCCTTTGGTGACCAGATCTGCAGCGCGCGCGAGCTGATGGAGCGCCTGCTGTTGCCGCCAGCAGCGGCCGCCACTTGATCGGGTGGCCGAGCAGGCGGGCCTGACTCAGTGCAGATTGACCGGCCGCCCCTCGCGGTTGAAGGGCATGTAGGCGGCCACCTGGCCGGCCTTGATGGCCTCGACCATGCGCTGCAAGGGCGCTTCGGCCTGCGCGCTGCTGGGCGTGGCACCCGCCTGGCCCGACAGGCCCGCCACGAACACGATGGCCCACGGCTGCCCGAACTGGGCCGACTCGTGGACCAGCGCCTTGAAGCTCGTCAGCTCATCGGGGGTCTTGTCGGCACACATCAGCGGCGCCAGCGCACCGCCGGCGCCCTGGGCAAAGGCGGCGCGTTGCGCCGGCGTTGCATCGTCGGGCAGCTCGGCGCTGGCAAACACGAACAACAGCCGTTGTGGCTGGGCCTGTTGGCGTGCGGCACTGAGCAGGTCTTCGAAACTGTCGATGTTCATGGGTCGCGCTCGGTATGGAGGGGGCTGAGCCGACCTTAAGCACTTGCCGCAGTCAGGGGTTTGCGCTGCGTCAAGCCCCGGCCTTGCGTCACAGTGCACTGATTCAAGTCAAAGACAGCATGCGTGGCCGCGTCGTAAGGTGCGCCACCCCATCGAGGAGCCCTCCACCATGCAAGACACCCCCGTCACCCAGCCGAACACCCTGGCCACTCTGCCTGCACAAGACATCAGCGCCGAGGTGCTGATCGAAAAGTACGCCAAGGGCGATGAACGTTCGGCCGAGGCGGTCAACCAGCGTGTCGCCCGCGCATTGGCGCAGGCTGAGCAGCCTGCCCAACGCGCGTTGTGGGAAGAGCGTTTTGCCCAAGCGCTGCGCCACGGGTTTGTGCCGGCGGGGCGCATCCAGTCGGCAGCGGGCACCGAGCTGTCGGCCACTCTGATCAACTGCTTCGTGCAGCCGGTGGGCGACTCCATCGCACACGTCGACGACGGCCACCCCGGCATCTACATCGCGCTCACCGAAGCGGCCGAGACCATGCGCCGCGGTGGCGGTGTGGGCTACGACTTCTCGCGCATTCGCCCGCGCGGTGCGTGGGTGGGCAGCACGCAGAGCAGCGCCTCCGGTCCGGTCAGCTACATGCGGGTGTTCGACCGCTCCTGCGAAACGGTCGAGAGCGCCGGCGCCCGGCGCGGTGCACAAATGGGCGTGCTGCGCTGCGACCACCCCGACATCGAAGAATTCATCCACGCCAAGGACAGCGGCGATTTGAAAAACTTCAACCTCTCGGTCGGCGTGACCGACGCCTTCATGGAGGCCGTGCAGTCCGACACCGAGGTCGAGCTGGTGCACCGTGCCGAGCCCGGCCTGGCGCAAAAGGCGGCCGGCGCCTACCTGCAAGGCGGGCAGTGGGTCTACCGCAAGCTCAAAGCCCGTGAGCTGTGGGACCAGGTCATGCGCTCGACCTACGACCACGCCGAGCCCGGCGTGCTCTTTCTCGACCACATCAACAGCGACAACAACCTCTCGTACTGCGAAACCATCGCCAGCACCAACCCGTGTGTGACGGCCGACACATGGGTCATGACGACCGAAGGCCCACGCCAGGTGAGCGCGCTGATCGGGCTCGCCTTTTCCGCGGTGGTGGACGGTAAGGCTTACCCCACGGAATCAGCAGGATTTTTTCCAACCGGAACCAAACCAGTCTGGCGGCTATTGACCCGCGAGGGCCATGAACTGAAGCTGACCGCCGATCATTTGGTACGCCGGGTGAAACGCCGAACGCGCTACTCGATTGAAGCCGAGTGGGTGGCCGCAGGGCAGTTGGCTGTAGGCGACGAACTCGTGCTGCACGACCACCGCGAACTGGGCGGCTGGGACGGCCCGCACTCCGAGGCCGAGGGGTATCTGATCGGTCTGTTGATCGGCGATGGCACGCTCAAGAGGGAGAAGGCGGTGTTGTCGGTTTGGGCGCCCGAACTCAAACTGGCGGCGAACGCCGGTGTCGCCGTCAACGCTGCCAACCACGATTTGCCTGCGCACGACAGCGCCAGTGCCGTGATGCAGGCGGCTCACGCAGCCGCACAGACATTGCCGCACCGAGCCGATTTCCGAGGCTGGCAACGCCAGATCGAAGCTCGCGGGGAGTTTCGGCTCGCATCGGTCCCGCTGCGTGACTTGGCGTTCAAGCTCGGCATGTCGCCCGGGCACAAGCAGGTCACGGCGGCCATGGAGCAAGCTTCTTCAGACTTTTGCGTCGGCCTGCTGCGCGGGCTGTTTGATGCCGACGGCTCAGTGCAAGGCAGCCAAAGCAAGGGCGTGAGCGTGCGTCTGACGCAAGCTGATGAAGGGATGTTGCGAAACGTGCAGCGCATGCTGCTGCGCTTGGGCGTCGTCGCCACGCTTAACCGTGAGCGCCGACCAGCCGGACCGCGACCATTGCCCGATGGCCAGGGTGGTCAGCGAGAGTATGAAACCCGCACCCTGCATGAGCTTGTGATCAGTGGAGAGAACTTGCGCCGCTACGCGGACTTGGTAGGGTTTGAAGACAGCGACAAGGTGGCTCGGCTTGACGAAGCGCTCGGCGCCTATCGACGCACGCTGAACCGAGAGCGCTTCGTGGCAACGCTGGAGTCGCTGGAGCCTTTTGGCGAAGAGCCGGTTTTCGATGTCACCGTGAGCGACGTACATGCTTTCGATGCCAATGGCCTGGTGGTGCACAACTGCGCCGAGCAGCCCCTGCCGGCCTACGGCTGCTGCTGCCTCGGCTCGATCAACCTCACACGTTTCATCAGCGACCCTTTCGAGCCCAGCGCGCGCTTCGACGAAGAGGGGTTTGCCAAGGTGGCCAAGGCGGCGGTGCGCATGCTCGACAACGTGCTCGACGTGACCGTCTGGCCGCTGCCGCAGCAGCAGGAAGAAGCACGCAACAAGCGCCGCGTGGGCCTGGGCTTCACCGGCCTGGGTGACGCGCTGATCATGCTCAACCTGCGCTACGACACGCCCGAGGCGCGCAGCATGGCGCGGCGCATCTCCGAGCTGATGCGCGACGCGGCTTACGACGCGTCGATCGACCTGGCGCAGGAGCGCGGTGCCTTCCCGCTCTTCAACGCCGACCTGTACCTGAGCAGCGGCACCTTCGCCTCGCGCCTGCCGCAGCGCCTGCGCGAGCGCATCCGCGCCCACGGCCTGCGCAACTCGCACCTGCTGTCGATCGCGCCCACCGGCACCATCAGCCTGGCCTTTGCCGACAACGCGAGCAACGGCATCGAGCCCGCCTTCAGCTGGAGCTACACCCGCAAGAAGCGCATGCCCGATGGCGGCTTCAAGGAGTACGCCGTCGAAGACCACGCCTGGCGCTTGTACCGCCACCTGAAGGGCGCCAGCACACCGCTCACGCACGCCTTCGTGACCGCACTGGAAATGAGCGCGCTCGACCACGAAGCCATGGTCGCCGCCGTGGCGCCGTGCATCGACACCGCCATCTCCAAGACCGTCAACGTGCCGGTCGACTACCCCTACGCCGACTTTCAAAGCCTTTACATGAAGGCCTGGCAATCGGGCCTGAAGGGCCTCGCCACCTACCGGCCCAATGCCGTGCTGGGCTCGGTGCTGAGCACCACCCCCACGGCAAATGCCACGGTGATGAAGCTCAACGACGCCAACCAGCGCCTCGCACTCGAACGCCTGCCCGCGCCCGTGCTCTCGTCATTGCGCTGGCCGGGCCGGCCCGAGCTGCCGGGGGGCAATGCCGCCTGGACCTTCATGGTTCACCACCCCTTCGGCGAGTTCGCCTTGTTCGTCGGCGAGCTGGCGGGCGATGACGGTGTGCCCAAGCCCTTCGAGGTGTGGATCAACGGCGCCGAGCAGCCGCGCGGCCTGGGTGCATTGGCCAAGACCTTGTCGATGGACCTGCGCGCCAACGACCCGGCCTGGCTGCAGCTCAAGCTCGACGTGCTCGCCACCGTGGCCGAAGAGCGGGCCTTCGAGATGCCGTTCCCGCCGAGCGGCGAGCGGCGCTTGTTCCCAGGCGTGGTGGCGGCCACCGCGGCCGTGATTCGCTGGCGCTGCGAGCAGCTCAAGGCCCTGCCGCGCGAGGGCCGCAACGGCCTCACGCCGGTGATCGACGCCATGTTTGCGCGCGATGAGCCACTCACCGGCCCCTCGGGCACGCTGGCCTGGGCGGTCGACGTGGACAACCCCGCCACCGGCGAAAACTTCACCCTCACGCTGAAGGAGGTGACGCTGCCCGGCCCCGACGGTGTGGCCGTCACACGCCCCTGTGCGGTCGGTTTCTCGGGCAACTACCCGCGTGCGCTCGACGGCCTGGCACGTGTGCTCTCGCTCGACATGCGGGTGGTCGACCCGGCCTGGATCGGCATGAAGCTGCGCAAGCTGCTCAACTACGCCGAGCCGCTGGGCCACTTCATGGCCTTCGTGCCCGGCCTGCCGCACGGCGAGCGTCGCCAGCAGACCTGGCCCTCGACCGTGGCCTACCTCGCGCGGCTGATCATCCACCGCTACGCGATGCTGGGCGTGCTGACCGAAGAGGGCTTCCCGGTGCGCGACATGGGCGTGCTCGAAGCCCCCGAAGACGCCGCTGCCGGCCCGGTGCTCACCGGCAAGATCTGCCCCGAGTGCGGCAACCCCAACGTGATCCACAAGGACGGCTGCGACTTCTGCACCGCCTGCGGGTATGTGGGGCAGTGCGGGTAAGGGCGGCTCTCGGTTTCCCGACACTGTGGGATACACCATAAAGTGGGAATCTGACGGCATTGCGTGGGGCTTTTGGACGGCAATTGGCGAGTCCTTCGCTGAGGCCTAGCCCGCCATGACGTCGGGGAACGCCAACGGGGATTCCGCGCTTGCTTTCGAAATGGAGAACAGTAGGACCCCCTGCTTTCGCGGAGAGCCCGTGCTTTGAATGCGGCCTTCCGCGAATCGCGAAGTCACCCGCCACGCGCCGCGGTCACACTCCCATAGAGACGGGCCGAGAGCTTCATCGCGGCCTCTTTGGGGGCATAGTCGACAGGCCCATGCGGGCTCATGACCCGGACTGTCTCGACGCCGTTCTCCCGGCACTGTGCTGCAAACCTTTCGCCCTGCTTCAAAGAGTGCAGGAGCCGACTCAAGCGGACGTAGTTGTTCTTGAACGCTTCGACGTCCGACATGGAAAAGAACACGCGATCGTCCTCAAAGGTCGGACTCAACTTGCCGGCGACCGCCAGCTGGATGACGCCCATCGGGCTCACGACAAGGGCTTGCGACACCCGACCGATTCCGCTGCGGCCGACGGCGAACTCGTTTTGAAGGGCGAGCACGACCGATGTTTCAACCGTCGCATTCAACGTCGGGGCTGTCGACACGTCGAACGTTTTCACTTCGCCGCGCATCAGCCTGCGAATCAACTCGGACTTCCATTCGATACTTTGACACTTCGAGGTGCCCCGAAATGCGGAGCAGATGTCCGTGGTTGCGACACCGGGAGGACGCTTGGTCACGCGGATCTGGCACCACTGCTGAGTGAGCGCCTTCAAGTCTTGCATGGCCATGAAGCCCAATCCCGGGCCCTTGTACTGCGCAGGCAGGGTACCCGACTTCTTCAGGTTGGAGAGCGTGCCCACGGGCCAGCCCGTGATCATCCCCAGTTCGGGCCGACCGATCATTTGATCGCGTATCAGGTTTGGGGTCAGCGAGTCCGTTTTGACTAAGATGCGCGTGGTCGTCCCGGACTCTTCCGTCTTCGTTTCGAGTGATCCGGAGGCCAACAGTTTGTGGAACGTCCGGTGGTCCATCTTGAGAATTGCAGCTGCGGCTATAACGGTCACCCAGCCTTGGTCCGCCGGAATGCCGCTTCGACGCACGTTGCGGGGTGCGATTGCGTAGAGGGTCGAGCGTGAGCCGATGCATCGTGCCATCTCTTCCGACAAAAAATTGCGGATCGTCTCTGACGCCCGGCGAGACCAGCGCTTGTACCGGTCTAGCTCGATCACCATCACATCGGTGAGGTCCAGTTCCCCATAGTGTCTCGCTGAGGCTCGTGTGACAGACAAGCGATCCTCAGCAAATGATTCGAACGCAGCGTGTAGCGCGCCAGGCCACGCTCGCAATGCGGTGCCCACCGCCTCGTAGTGCTGTGCGAGCTCGCAGGTCGGGAAGTCACGGGGGGCCACGAGCGACAGTCGCGCCATTTCTGACAGAGCGCCCACCATCTCCTGCAGCGGTGTTTGCGCGAACGCGTCGAGGAGGCCTTTTGGCGGGCGATCCGCGGCGCTCCATGCGTCGGGACTTCGGAACAAGGACGTTTCAACGGCGGCACTCGTGAAGACCACCCCGTCTGCGGCGGGAAGTGTCGGAGTCGTCCGCAGGTCCGCGCCGCAGCGGCAGGTTGTGACGGATGGCCTGATCCAACTCAGCCGCCTCGTGCAAGCGTGGCAATGCTCGACCAGCATCACGCGATGCGTAGGACATGCCAGCACGGACTGCAAATCCCACGCGGCCAGCGCCACTGGGTTCTCGGCAATGCAATGGGGGCACACCCAGGGAATTCGATTGCGCACCAATTTGCGGGAGATGCTGTGGCCACGAAACATGACCTGTGCCGACAGGAACGTCGATGCGCTGCAGGCAATTTCGTCAAGCACCTCCATCGGCAGTCCCGTCAGCTTGCGCATCTTCTCGCTATTGAAGTGCAGGACCGCCATGTTCGACTGCGACATTCCGGCGACGCGGAACATGTGCCACGGCGAGCTCAGGTGGTTGTGGTTGGCCAGACGCAGCGCGAATCCCATGCAGCTTTCGCGTGCCTCGGGGTGGACGACTCGAAGCAGCTTGTTCATCAAGCCTCCCCCGTCTTGCCGGCTTTGCGACGCGGCTTGTCCGATGGTTCAGCATCGATGTCGCGTCGTTCGCCGATGCGCGCGGCAATGGGCAGTCCCGTGACCTTGTCCTTGAGATCGAACTTCGAATCAAAGGGAAACACCCGCGGACCTCGGTAGTACACGGCTGCTGCATGCGCCTCGTGGAAATCGTTGAGCGTGGCCTTCATCTTGTTGTTGCGCTGCAGATGCGTCAGCAACTTGCGGAAGATCTTGTGCACGTAGCCGATCAGCCCGCCGCTCGCCACCCACCAGCGGAAGCAGGCGTCTTCGTCGTCAAACGCGGGCATCTTGATGCTCCCAAGTCCGGAGCCGAAGGCGCCCACCACGCCCATGAATTCAGCGCGCGATTCAGGGTCGTTCCAGTCGAAGCGGGGAAGATGCACGGCTGGAAGGCAACGACCTTCGAGCTGTTCGTTGGAGGACAGCACGTCTGCCGTGCGCTCCAAGCCGGCCGCAATGATGGTGACCTGGGCCTCGTCCAACAGGACCTTGAACAAGTCGGCCACCGCGTAGTTGATCGCGCCGCGCGTCGAGACGCAGTGCTGGAACTCGTCGGCGATGAGGTACTTGATGCCGAGGTCGCGCAGCAAGCCGATCAGTCGGATTTGCATCTTGTCATCGGTTCCGCAGTCCCACATTGGATCTCCGAGCGCCTCCAGGATCTTCATGAGCATGGCCTTCTTGCGTTCGGACCGCGGCAGCGACGTTCGGATCAGACACCTGGGCTCCGAGCCATACGCGTTGAGGATGTACTCGAGCAGGCGCGTCTTGCCGGCGCGTGAAGGTCCGATCAGCGGAAGAATGGACTTGTCCGCATAGTGGTCGGCCTCGTCCAGCGCCTCCAGAACGGCCTGACGCGCGTTGACGAAGGGCGCATGGGGGATGATGAGCTGGTTGAGGGTTTCAAAGACTTGAATGTCGAATGGCATGGTGTGACTCCTGGAAGTGGTTGGATCAGAGATTTGCCGCGCGGCGCGGCGACGTTTCGAACTGAAGCTTTCGTGGCTGGGTCGCGGCCGGTGGCGGTGACGCATCCGGCGGGGCGACGGGTGCAGGCGAGGGCGCTTTCGGGCCCCCGTTTCCCGGGGTCGGCTGGTTGGCAGGCGCCGCCTTAAAGGCCTCGGATGCAGCCGAAAGAAAGCGGGCTGCGGCCTTCTTCGCGGCGGAGCGGACCTTTGCCAGGGCGTGCAGGAACCCTTCCCGAATGCGGTGCTTCGCATCCGCCAGCGCGATCACATCAACACGACCGCTGTGGTGTTTGGAGGCGTAGCGAACGCACTGGGTGTGCTGCCAGGGGGTCAGGCCATTGGCGTAGTCGCTGTAGCGCTGGATCACCGGCACCCGCACGAACCGTTGCGAGATCGGATCGTTCACATAGATGTACCCGACGTCATCGGCGGGCCGACCAACGTCGAGTTCGAGGCGGCCGTTAGACGCCGAGATGATGCGCAGGACCTCGGGCGAGTTGTAGAACAGGTGGTCCAGCTCCACGCCCTTGTGCGTCAGCGTGCGGGTAAAGCGAACTGAGAGCGCCTGGTCCAGCTCGACCGCCGATGTGGGCAGCGGAATCTCCCGGTGCTGCATCTCGCGCGTCCACGACTCATGCGGCGTCATGCCCAGGCTGCGGTGTCGCCTCTGGTGGTAGTAGTCGACGATCCAGATGTGGATGATCCGGTGCAGGTCTTCCAGCGTGATGCAGGCCTTGCTGGCGCTGTTGTAGTCGCCGCGTTCGATGAGGTCCTCGAACAGCGTCCCCGGCTGCCCGTGTGCAACCCCGCGGTTGATGCTGCCCTGCAAGCGTTCGATGATCCCCTTCATCCACGGTGTGCGCACTTCGCAGAAGTCGAGGTCTATGCCATAGCGGCTGGCCAGGTCGTACAAGCCGTTGGAGTGGAAGTCGGCCCCGTTGTCGAGCCCCAGGGTGTCCATAAGGCCGAAGAACGGCCAATCGTTCTGGAGCTCAGGGTATTGGGCCTCCAGGTAGGTCTTGGGAAGGATCGCGTGTCGCATGCAGCGCATCACCGACAAGTAGCTCGGCGGCTCGAACGAAAGCGCGTAGCCGAGGATGACCCGATGGGCCACGTCGACGATCAAGGTGAGCCACGGACGGCCCAGCGGAAGGAAACTGCGGTCATCGATGACCAGCACGTTCATTGGCGTGTGATCGATCTCCGCGCGGCGGAGACCTTCGGTGACCATGTTGCCCTTGAGCACGAGCCGGTACTTGTGCCTCGCGTAGTGAGCCCCGTACCGTGCCGTGCAAATGTCGATGGGATCTCGTTTGCGCAGAAGCGAGCGGACCATCCGACCGGTGGGCAGCGGCAGGTGCTCGTGCTTTGACCTCAGCTTGTTCGCTTTCGCGACCCGGCTGATGGCCTCATCCGTCGTGTCCTGAAGGGTCGGCCGCTCGGGCTGGAGGAAGACATCGTCGATCGCGCCGTCGACGATTTGGGCCAGTTCATCCGAGAAGCGGGGATTTCGGTTGCCCCGGTTCTTGTGGCGCGGAAGCAGCGCCGCGATGTCGCGGTCGCCTCGGATGTAGAGCGTCTCCCAGCGGTCGGTCGTGGAGACGGACGGGGGCGACTTGAAAAGACGATGAGGCGGCTCATCCTCTTTGAGGGCAGCCTCCCGCTCCCGGTGCGCCACCTTGGCGATGACTTCCCGCCGT
>NZ_JANOCG010000159.1:0-6885 GCF_031412075.1 Rhizobacter sp. | reverse complement strand
CGCCAGCGAACTGCTCGCCGAAGCCACTTTCAACGACCCCAATGGCGAGGTGCAGACCGCCGCCACCCGCATCAACCTGTGGCCGAGCGCCGTGGTGCTCGGCGTGAAAGCCGGCTCGTGGGCCAGCAGCCGGGGCAAGGTGAAGTTCCAGGCGCTCGCGCTCGACACCGCCGGCAAGCCGATCAAGGGCCAGCGTGTTGAAGTGCGTGGGCGTTTGGCCCAGGTCATCAGCAGCCGCAAGCGTATGGTCGGCGGCTTCTATGCGTACGACAACCGCAACGAAGTCACCGAACTCGGCAGCCTGTGCAGCGGCAGCACCGACGACCGCGGCCTGCTGCTGTGCGAAGCCGAGTTGTCCACTGCCGGCCAGGTGGAGCTGATCGCGCAAGCGCAAGACGGCTCGGGCCACAAAGCCGAAGCCGCCGCCAGCGTGTGGGTCACGCGCCAGGGCGAGCTCTGGTTCGCCCAAGACAACGACGACCGCATCGACGTGCTGCCCGAGAAGAAGAGTTACGCCCCCGGCGAGACCGCGCGCCTGCAGGTGCGCATGCCCTTCCGCGAAGCCACCGCACTGGTCAGCGTGGAGCGTGAAGGCGTGCTCTCCACGCAGGTGGTCACGCTGCGCGGCGACGACCCGACCATCGAACTCAAGATCGCCAAGAACTGGGGCCCCAACGTCTACGTGAGCGTGCTCGCGCTGCGCGGGCGCATCCGCGAGGTGCCCTGGTACTCGTTCTTCACTTGGGGCTGGAAGGAGCCCGTCAACTGGGCACGCTCGTTCTGGTACGAAGGGCGTGAGTACCAGGCGCCGACCGCGATGGTCGATTTGTCCAAGCCCGCGTTCAAGCTCGGTGTGGCCGCGCTCGAGGTGGGCATCGCCGAGCACACGCTGCAGGTCAGCGTGACCGCTGACAAGCCGCAGTACGGCATCCGCCAGAAGGCCATGGCGCGCATCAAGGTCACGCACGAAGGCAAGCCGCTCGCAGGCGCCGAGGTCGCGTTTGCCGCGGTCGACGAAGGCCTGCTGGCACTGCGGCCCAACGACTCGTGGGACTTGTTGCACGCGCTGATCCAGCAACGCCCCTGGGGTGTGGAAACCAGCACCGGCCAGAGCGAAATCATCGGTCGCCGTCACTATGGCCGCAAGGCGGTGGCGGCCGGTGGCGGTGGCGGCAAGAACGCCACCCGCGAGCTGTTCGACACCTTGTTGCTGTGGAAAGACCGGGTCGTGCTCGACGCCAATGGCGAGGCGGTGGTCGAGGTGCCGCTCAACGATTCGCTGACCAGCTTCTCGCTGGTGGCGATTGCCGACGCCGGCGTGCAGCAGTTCGGCAGCGGCAGCACCAGCATCCGCGTGACGCAAGACCTGCAGCTGCTCGCCGGCCTGCCGCCGCTGGTGCGCGAGGGCGACCAGTTCACCGCCCTGCTCACGTTGCGCAACACCACGGCGCGCGAGATGAAGGTGCGCGCCACGCTGCAAGGCACCGCGAACAGTGGGGCGGAAATCACCCGCGCACCCTTGACCTTCCCACCGCAAGAGGTGGTGGTGGCGGCGGGCGCTGCGAAAGAAATCACCTGGGGCGTGGCGGTGCCGCCCGAGGCCTTCAGCATCACCTGGGAGGCCGCGGCCGAAGAGCAGGGCGGCGAAAAGACGAAAGACCGCGTGAAGATCACCCAACTGGTCAGCCCCGCAGTGCCGGTGCGGGTGTTGCAAGCCACGCTGCAGCAGCTTGACGGGCCGTTCACGCTGCCCATCGCTGCGCCGGCCGACGGCTTGCCCGAGAGTGGTGTGAAACGCGGCGGCATCTTGGTCGCAGCACAACCCAAGCTGAGCGGCGCGCTGCCCGGCATGCGGCGTTACTTCGAGACCTACCCCTTCAGCTGCCTGGAGCAAAAAACCTCCAAGGCCGTCGGCCTGAAAGACGCGGCCTTGTGGAGCGCGGTCGCCAATGCCTTGCCGACTTACCTCGATAGCGATGGCCTGGCGAGCTACTTCCCGCCACGCGCTGAAGACGGTTCGCGTGGCAGCGACCGCCTCACCGCCTATGTGCTGGCGGCTACGCATGAAGCGGGCTTTGCACTGCCGGCACCGGCTCAAGCGCAAATGCTGGATGGTTTGACGGCGTTTGTCGAAGGGCGCATCGAGCGCAAGTTCTGGTCACCACGGGCCGACCTCGATGTGCGCAAGCTCGCCGCCATCGAAGCGCTGTCGCGTTACGGCCGCGCGCAACCGAAGATGCTGGGCTCGGTCAACCTCACGCCCAACCTGTGGCCCACGGCGGCGGTGATCGATTGGTTCAACATCCTGAAGCGCGTGAAGGGCGTGCCCGACCAGGCCAAGCGCCTGGCCGAAGCGCAGCAGATCTTGCGCAGCCGCCTCACCTACGCCGGCACCACGCTGCGCTTCAGCAACGAGAGCGACGACTTCTGGTGGTGGCTGATGGACAGCGCCGATGCGAATGCGGCCCGCCTCATCCTCGCGGTGCTCGACGAGCCGAGTTGGAAAGACGACATCCCGCGCATGGTGGTGGGCAGCCTGGCACGTCAGCGTGCAGGTGCGTGGCTCACGACCACGGCCAACCTGTGGGGCTCGTTGGCGCTCGACAAGTTCTCGGCGAAGTTTGAGTCCGTGAAAGTGAGTGGCAAGACGCTGGCGAGCACGGGTGCGAAGCCGCTGGTGATTGATTGGTCGGCGCAGACCGAAGGCGGTTCGGTCAAGCTCGCCTGGCCTGAAGCGGCAGGCAGCTTGAACGTCACACAAGAAGGCGCTGGCAAACCGTGGCTCACGGTGCAAAGCCTGGCCGCCATCCCGCTGAAGGCGCCTTTGCGTGCCGGCTACAGCCTCACGCGCAGCGTCACGGCGGTGGAGCAAAAAGACAAGAGCAAATGGTCGCGCGGTGATGTGCTGCGTGTGCGGGTGGAGATCGACGCGCAAAGCGACATGACCTGGGTGGTGCTGAGCGACCCGGTGCCAGGCGGCGCCACCTTGTTGGGCTCGGGGCTGGGGCGTGACTCCAGCATTGCGACCAGCGGTGAGAAGCGCGACAGCAACAGCGTGTGGCCGGCGTTCGAAGAGCGCAGCTTCGAGGCCTTCCGCAGCTACTACGAGTATTTGCCGCGCGGCAAACATGTGGTCGAGTACACGGTGCGTTTGAACAACCCGGGCAAGTTTGCATTGCCGCCGACTCGGGTGGAGGCGATGTATTCGCCCGAGACGTTTGGTGAGCTGCCGAATGCGGCGCTGGAGGTTGGGCCGTGAAAATGACTCCGTTCGGGCTGAGCCTGTCGAAGCCTTGGCGGCATGCCACCGGCCCTTCGACGGGCTCAGGGCGAACGGCAGGGGGTGTCGCAGCAATCGTCTTGATGCTGGCGGCCGGCAGTGCGCAGGCCGTGCCGGGTTTCAGTGACGTGAAGTCGGCGCACCGCCCATCCGACATCACCCTGCTCGACCGCCACGGCTCACCGATCCAGACCGTGCGTGTCGACAAGACCGTGCGCCGCCTGCCCTGGGTGGCCTTGAGTGACACCTCGCCGGCCTTGTTGCACGCCATCGTGCTCAGCGAAGACAAACGGTTTTACGAACACAGCGGCGTCGACTGGAGCGCCGTGGCGCAAAGCGCCTGGGCCAATGTGTGGAACACCCGCACACGCGGCGCGTCGACCTTGAGCATGCAGCTCGCCGGTTTGCTCGACGACGATCTCGCCCGCCCCGCCGGCGGGCGCAGCGTGGCGCAGAAAGTCAGCCAGGCGTTCACTGCCTCGCGCCTCGATGCACGTTGGAAGAAGAGTGAGATTCTTGAGGCCTACCTCAACCGTGTGCCCTTCCGTGGCGAGCTGGTCGGCATCAACGCGCTCTCACAAACCCTGTTCGCCAAACACCCGAGCGGGCTCGATGCGCACGAAGCCGCCATCGCCGCCGCCTTGCTGCGCGGCCCCAACGCCAGCGCCGACAGCGTGGCGCAGCGAGCGTGTGGTGTGTTGAAGCTGCAGCAGCTGGCCTGCGAAGGGGTCATCGGCTTAGCGCACAGTGCGTTCAACCGTCGTGGTGGCATGCCGCTGGGTGAGCAGCTGGCGCCGCACTTTGCGCGACAGCTGGCACTGAATGGCCAGCCGCTTCAGCCCACCACGCTCGACGCACGAACGCAGCGGTTTGCCATCCACACCCTGCACCGCCAGCTCGCCGAGCTGAACGGGCGCAACGTCGAAGATGGCGCCATCGTCGTGCTCGACAACGCGAGTGGCGAAGTGCGCGCCTGGGTCGGCTCCAGTGGCAGTTTGTCCGGTGCGGCCGAGGTCGATGGCGTGCTCGCGCGCCGGCAACCGGGCTCAACGCTCAAACCTTTTGTCTACGGCCTCGCCTTCGAGCGCCGCCTCATCACCCCGGCCAGCTTGCTCGACGACTCACCGGCGCAGCTCACCACCGGCAACGGTTTGTACCTGCCACAAAACTACGACAAGTCCTTCAAAGGCTGGGTCAGCGCCCGCAGCGCGCTGGGCGCGAGCCTCAACGTGCCGGCGGTGCGCGTGGGCGCGATGCTCGGGCCTGATGCGGTGCTGGCGCGTTTGAACGCACTGGGTTTGTCGCTCTCCGAGTCGGGCGGTTATTACGGCCACGCGCTCGCGCTCGGCGGCGCCGATGTGACGCTGCTCGCGTTGACCAACGCCTACCGCAGCTTGGCCAACGGTGGTGTGCTCACATCGGTGGCGCTGCGCCCGTCGCCCACGCAGACAAAGCCGGTGCGGGTGGCCGACGCCGCAGCCAGCTACCTGGTGGCCGACATCCTGGCCGACAACGCCGCGCGCGTGCTCACCTTCGGCCTCGACAGCGCGCTCGTGACCCCCGGCTTCGCAGCAGTGAAAACTGGCACCAGCAAGGACATGCGCGACAACTGGTGCATCGGCTTCACCGATCGCTACACCGTGGGCGTGTGGGTGGGCAATGCGAGTGGCGAAGCCATGCACCGTGTGAGCGGTGTGAGCGGCGCCGCGCCGGTGTGGCAAGCGCTGGTGCGGCATCTGCACCAAGGCCAGCCGTCGAAGCGTCCGGTGATGCCGAGTGGTGTGGTGCGCGACCGGGTGCAGTTCGACTCTGCAGGTCGGGAGCCGGCGCGCGACGAGCTGTTTCTCGTGGGCACCACACAAGCGCGATGGACGGCCAGCGCGCAGATGCACAACGCGCGGCGTTTTGGCATCACCAGCCCACGCGATGGCAGCGTGTTTGCGCTCGACCCCGACATGCCACCGCATGCACAAGCCATCAGCTTCGAAGGTGAACGCGGTGTGTGGATGCTCGACGGCAAACGGGTGGGGCAGGGCGAGCGCTTGAAGTGGGCGCCCTGGCCGGGGCAACACGCGTTGAGCCTGGTGGCGCGTGACGGCCGCGTGCTGCAAACCGTGCGTTTCGAAGTGCGTGGTGCGGGCGTGAAACTGGCGCAAGGAAAGACGCAAGAGATGACGCGAACGGCGCCAACGCCGCGATAACATCGCGCCAGCCCTGCGTCATGCGGGGTACGTCGCTCGGACGGTTCCGGGCGCTCACGTGAAAGTCATCTCCACATGTCCTCATCTGCAGGCAAGCGCCGCTTTGCGCGCATCGACCGCCTCCCTCCCTACGTCTTCAACATCACCGCCGAGCTGAAGCTCGCTGCGCGCCGACGCGGCGAAGACATCATCGACATGAGCATGGGCAACCCCGATGGGGCCACGCCACCGCACATCGTCGCCAAGCTCACCGAAGTGGCACAACGGCCCGACACCCACGGCTACTCGGCGAGCAAAGGCATTCCGCGCTTGCGCCGCGCCATCTCGCACTGGTACCGCGACCGCTACGACGTGGAGATCGACCCCGACAGCGAGGCCATCGTCACCATTGGCTCCAAAGAAGGCCTGGCGCACCTGATGCTCGCCACGCTCGACCGTGGTGACACCGTGTTGGTGCCCGACCCGAGTTACCCCATCCACATCTACGGCGCGGTGATCGCGGGTGCCGACATCCGCTCGGTGCCGTTGGTGCCCGGCGTCGATTTTTTTGCCGAGCTGGAGCGAGCCATTCGCGGCAGCTACCCCAAGCCGAAGATGATGGTGCTGGGTTTTCCGAGCAACCCGACGGCGCAATGTGTGGAGCTCGACTTCTTCGAGCGTGTGATCGCCCTCGCACGCAAGCACGACATCTTTGTGGTGCACGACCTGGCTTATGCCGACATCGTGTTCGACGGCTGGAAAGCGCCGTCGATCATGCAGGTGCCGGGTGCGAAAGACATCGCGGTGGAGTTCTTCACGCTGAGCAAGAGCTACAACATGGCCGGCTGGCGGGTGGGCTTCATGGTGGGCAACCGCGACCTCGTGGCGGCGCTTGCACGCATCAAGAGTTACCACGACTACGGCACGTTCACGCCGCTGCAGGTGGCGGCCATTGCGGCGCTCGAAGGCGATCAAGCTTGTGTCAAAGAGATCGCAGCGCAATACCAGCGGCGGCGCGACGTGCTGGTCAAGGGCCTGCACGAAGCCGGCTGGATGGTCGAGACCCCGAAGGCCTCGATGTACATCTGGGCGCAGATCCCCGAGCGTTATCGCGCGCTGGGTTCGCTGGAGTTTGCCAAGCTGCTGCTGGACAAGGCCAAGGTCAGCGTGTCACCCGGCATCGGCTTTGGTGACCACGGTGACGACCACGTGCGCTTCGCCTTGATCGAAAACGAATCGCGAATCCGCCAGGCCGTGCGCGGTATCAAATCAATGCTGAAGGCTGATATGGCCTGATTCATTTCGCCGTTGGCACTGAGCCAGTCGGAGGGCCCGTAGAAAGGGTCCGAGCGAACGGCAGAGCGCAGGCGCGTGGCGCAAAAAAGCGGTGCCGCGCCGCATCGAAGACCATGCCGCCCACGCTGT
>NZ_JANOCG010000158.1:0-8779 GCF_031412075.1 Rhizobacter sp. | reverse complement strand
GTGATGAACGTGAAAGACATGTACGCCAGCATCCTGGCCGCCGGTGCGCTCGGTTATGCGCTCAACGTGCTCTTCTTGTTACTAGAGCGTCGCATTGTTCACTGGAGCGGAAGATGAACGCAGTGTTGAACGGCCCCGTGTTTGCCGACGTACCCAAGCCGAAGTTCGAGCCTGGCCCGGCCGGCACGCACATCACCATCCGCGGCCTCACCAAATACTTCGCCGGCTGGCCGCTGTATGAAAACTTCGACCTCGACATCCCCAAGTCGAAGATCGTGTCGGTGTTCGGCCCCAACGGCTGCGGCAAGTCGACGCTGATCAACATGATTGCTGGGCTGATCCCCATCGACTCGGGCGAGATCCTGTTCGACGGCAAGTCGCTCAAAGACACCAAGATCGGCTACGTGTTCCAGAACTACCGCGAAGCGATGTTCCCGTGGATGCGCACCATCGACAACATCGCCTACCCGCTGGTGCTCGAAGGCAAATCGAAGGCCGAGGTCGACCGCCGCATGGCCGAGCTGGTGGCATCGTTCGATGTCAAGTTCGATTTGAAGCGCTACCCGTATGAACTCTCCGGCGGCCAGCAGCAAACCGCCTCGATCATGCGGGCCCTGGCCAACGGCCCCGAGGTGCTGTTCCTCGACGAGCCCTTCTCGGCGCTCGATTTCGAGATGACGCTCTTCATCCGCGAGAAGCTGCAAGAGGTGTTCATGCAGACCGGCACCACCATGATGCTGGTGTCGCACGATCTCGAAGAGGCGGTGTATCTCGCCGACCAGGTGCTGCTGCTGACCAAACGCCCGACCCGGGTGGCAGAGATCTTGCCTTATGGCGATGCCAGGCCGCGCACCGTGGCCACACTTTCCGAGCCGAGCTTCATTGCCACCAAGAAGCTGAGCCTGGAGATTTTCCAACGAGAGGTCAGGCGTTGAGTTCAATCGTGAGTTCAAACAGCACCGAGGTTCAAGACTACGTGCGCGCCACCGCGCGCTTCCTGGCCCTGCCGCTCGACGAGGCCCAGGTCGAGCGCGTGGCCGTGCACCTGGCCCGCACCCGGGCCATGGTGGCCGCGCTGAAAGACGCCCCTTTGCACCCCGAGCTCGAGCCGGCCGAGATCTATTGCCCCGCGCCCTTCCCGCCCGGCGACGAATGAGTTTTGCCAGGAGCCACGACATGATCAACGGCCTGCACGTCGTTCGCGCGGTACACGCTGGCGAGATGCAGGCCGAAGAGGCGCTCGAGCACTGCATAGCGCGCATCGAGGTCACCGACCCGCGCGTCAATGCCTTCACCGACGGCACTTTCGAGCGCGCCACCCGCGAAGCGCAGGCCATCGACAAGCGGCGCGCCCGTGGCGAGGTGCTGCCGCCGCTGGCCGGCATGCCCTATGCCGTGAAGAACCTGTTCGACATCGAGGGCATGACCACCCGCGCCGGCAGCAAGGTGCGCAACAGCCAGCCGCCGGCCACCGCCGACGCCGTGCTGGTGCAGCGCATGCACGCCGCCGGCGCGGTGCTGGTGGGCGCGCTCAACATGGACGAGTTCGCCTACGGGTTCACCACCGAAAACACGCACTACGGCCCGTGCCGCAACCCGCGCCGGCTGGAGCACACCGCCGGTGGTTCGTCGGGCGGCTGCGGCGCGGCGGTGGCGGCCGGCCAGGTGCCGGTGACGCTCGGGTCCGACACCAATGGCTCGATCCGCGTGCCTTCGTCGCTGTGCGGCGTGTGGGGGCTCAAACCCACCTTCGGGCGCTTGTCGCGGCGCGGCAGCTTCCCCTTCGTCGCGAGCATCGACCACCTGGGGCCGTTTGCGCGCTCGGTCGAAGACCTGGCCGCCAGCTACGACGCGCTGCAAGGCCCCGACGAGCTCGACCCCGGCTGCCATGCACAACGGGTGCAACCCACGCTGGCGCAGATCGGCCACAGCCTGGCCGGCCTGCGCATCGGCGTGTTGAACGGCTACTTCGAAGAGCAAGCCGGCCCGGCGGCGCGCAAGGCGCTGGATCTCGCGGCGACGGCGCTGCAAGCAACTCGCGGTGTCACCTGGCCCGACGCGGCGCTGGCGCGCGTGGCGGCCTTCGTCATCACCGCCAGTGAAGGCGGCTCCTTGCACCTGCCGCTGCTGCGCGAGCGGGCGGCCGAGTTCGAGCCGCTGTCGGTCGACCGGTTCATCGCCGGCGCCTTGCAACCTGTCGACTGGTACGTGCGCGCACAACGGTTTCGCCGCGCCTACCGCGACAAGGTGCAGGCCTTGTTCAAGGAGTGGGACGTGCTGCTCGCCCCCGCCACGCCGGTGCAGGCCACGCCGATCGGCGCCGAGACTTTCGAGCTGAACGGCAACACCGTGCCGGCGCGGCCGTCGATGGGTTTGTTGACGCAGCCGATCTCGTTCGCCGGCTGCCCGGTGGTCGCAGCACCCTTGTGGCCTGACGGCCGCAATGCCTTGCCATTGGGTGTGCAGGTGATCGCCGCGCCGTGGCGCGAAGACCTGGCGCTGCGGGTGGCGCGCGCGCTCGAAGCGAGCGGTGTGGCGTGTTCGCCGGTGGCGGGGATATGACGAAGCGCGCATCTTCTTCCGTTCGGGCTGAGCCTGTCGACGCCTGGTGGACGTGCAACCAGGGCTTCGACAGGCTCAGCCCGAACGGTGAGTGACATGGACATCAACATCCCCGCAGTGCTCGCCGAAGTCACCGCCGCGTTCGATCGCTACGAAGACGCGCTGGTGAACAACAAGGTGGCCGTGCTCGACGAGTTGTTCTGGCGCAGCCCGCACACCCTGCGCTACGGCGTGGGCGAAAACCTCTACGGCTTCGACGCGATCCAGGCCTTTCGGGCGGCCCGCCCCGCCACCGGCCTGGCGCGCACGCTCTTGCGCACCCAGATCACCACCTACGGCGACAGCTTCGCCACCGCCCACTGCGAGTTCCAGCGCGAAGGCGGCGCCAAACCCGGCCGCCAAAGCCAAACCTGGATGAAGACCCCCGAAGGCTGGCGCGTGGTATCGGCGCATGTAAGCTTGTTGGGATGAAAGCCCCGGCCAAGAAGAGCGCAGCGCCCACGCCCAACCCACGCGACCTCACGCGCTCCGAGGTCGCCTACCGCCGCCTCAAGGCCGCCATCTTCGACTTCGTTCTGCTGCCCGGCGACGGCTTCACCGAGACCGACATGGCCGAGCGCCTCGGCATGTCGCGCACCCCGGTACGTGAAGCGCTGTTTCGGCTGGAGCTCGAAGGTTATGTGAAGGTCGCCTACCGAAGCGGCTGGAGCGTGGCGCCGTTTGACTTTCGCAAGCTCGAAGAGCTGTACGACCTGCGCGTGGTGCTGGAGTGCACCGCCGTCGACCGCCTGTGCGCCATGGTGCCCATGCCCGACCTGGGCCTGCTCAAGGCCGCCTGGCTCGCGCCGGAAAAAGAGCGCAAGACCGACACCACCGAAGTGGCCGCGCTCGACGAAGCCTTTCACGCCACGCTGGTGAGCGCCGCCGGCAACCTGCAGATGGCACGGGTGCACGCCGACGTGACCGACGGCATCCGCATCGTGCGCCGGCTCGACTTCACCCAGCCACCACGCATTGCCGCCACCTACGAAGAACACGCCAAGATCCTGCGCGCCATCCTTGCGCGGCGTGCCGACCCGGCCAAGCTGATGCTGCGCACCCACATCGAGGCCAGCAAGGCCGAGGTGCGCAAGATCACCATCCACAAGCTTCACAGCGCACGGCCTGCCGCCGGGGATTTGTAGCCGTTCTGTCATCGAACGGTGCCGCGCCGATGCGGCACGCGGTTTGTGTGACTTCCGTCTCATCATTTAGGGCCTGTTTGCGCCACACCCCGGTGCTTCTTACAGGGTGATTTGCATGGTCATGCCGCTATGCTTGACCTTCGGCTCGCTGCGGTCCACTCCCCTAAAAAAAATGAAGTCCGTCGTCTGGAAATGTGTGCTTTGGTTGTGCGTCTTGGCCTGCCCCCACGGCGTGTGGGCCGCCCCCCCCCTGGCCACGGCCACCATCGTCGACGGTGAGGTGCTGCTGATCCGTGGCGCCACGAGGCTGCAGCTGACCGAGGGGGTGCGCCTGGGCGCAGACGACATCGTCGAAACCACGGCCAAGGGCCGCCTGGTGCGAATCGAATTCAACGACGGGGTGATGCTCGACCTGGGCCCCGAGTCGCGCACCCTGCTGGCACCCAGGCTGAGCGGTGACCGGGCCAGGTTCGTGTCGCGCCTTCACCTGCTGCGCGGTGTGGCCAAGCTCAGTTCGCCCCAGCCACCGGTGCCTGCGGCCACCACCCTGTCGTCACCCGCCTTCGACGTGAGCACCGTGGCGCGCAGTGCGGTGTTCGTCGTGCAGGGCAACGAGGCGTATGCGTTCGCAGAGTCGGGCGAGGTGGTGCTGCGTGAGCGCATCGCCGGCAAGCCGGCTGGCAACTTCGCCCTCAAGAGCGGCGAGTTCTTCGCCCGCGCGGGCGAGGCCAAGGCCACCGTCACGCCCCGGCCCACGCCGGCCTTCATCCAGCGGCTGCCACGCGCCTTTCTCGACACGCTGCCCGCACGCGCCGCGCTGTTCAAGGGCCGCGATGCCGAGCCCAAGGCGCTGGGCGACATCTCGTTCGCCGAGGTCGAGGCCTGGATCGACGCCGACGGCCTGCGCCCCGCCTTCGTCGCGCGCTGGAAGGCGCTGGCGCAGAACCCGGCCTTCCGCGACGCGCTCGCCGCCAACATGCGCGCCCACCCTGAGTGGGACCGCATCGTCTTCCCCGAAAAGTACCTGCCCAAACCGGCGGCCAGCGCAGCACCCGCCTACAGTGCCAAGCCCTGATCGGTCTGCACATTTCCTGCCCATTCCAAAAGAGTCACCATGAAACTGCTCGTCAAGTTCAACCTCGTGTTCCTGGTGGTGTTTGCGCTCGGCCTGGGGGCTTCGAGCTACGTCGCACGCAAGCTGCTGCAAGAAGGCGCCCACGAAGAAGTGCTCGACCGCGCCCGCCTGCTGATGGAAAGCGCCATGGCCGTCAGCACCTACACCTCGACCCAGGTGGCGCCGCTGCTCGAAACGCAGATGACCTACACCTTCCTGCCGCAGTCGGTGCCGGCGTATTCGGCCTCCGAGGTGCTCAACGCGCTGCGCAAGAACCACCCCGAATACGCCTACAAGCCGGCCATGCTCAACCCCACCAACCCGCGTGACCGCGCGCAAGACTGGGAAGAAGACGTGATCCAGCAGTTCAAGCAGTCACCCGAGCGCACCGAGTTCATCGGCGAGCGCATGACACCCTCGGGCCCGGTCACCTACATCGCCCGCCCGATCAAGGTCACCAACCCGGCCTGCCTGCGCTGCCACAGCACGGTCGACGCAGCGCCCAAACCGTTGGTCGAAAAGTACGGGCCGGCGAATGGCTTCGGCTGGAACCTGAACGAGGTGTTGGGAGCACAGGTGGTGTCGGTGCCGATGTCGGTGCCGCTCGCTCGTGCCGACCGCGCCTTTGGCGTGGTGATGGGCTTGCTGGCGGGTGTGTTTTTGCTGATCGGCCTGTCGCTCAACCTGATGCTGTGGAAGCTCGTCATCCAGCCGGTGAGCCGTCTATCGCAGCTCTCTGACCGTGTGAGCCTGGGCGAACTCGATGCGCCCGAGTTCGCCGTCAACTCGAAAGACGAGATCGCGACTTTGGCGGAATCGTTCACGCGCATGCGCAAGAGCATGGTCCACGCGATGAAGATGCTGGACAACTGAACTCGACAATCGAAAACATGCAGACGCCCAAAGATCGCGCGAGCCCGGCGCCGGGCCGCCCCAAGGCGGGCTCGGCCCCCTCGGGGGGCAGGCGCGCAGCGCCGTGGGGGCTGACATGACTCACCCGGAGCGCTTAGGCAAATACCCGATCACCGGCGTGCTCGGCAAGGGCGCCATGGGCGTGGTCTACAAGGGCTTCGACCCGGTCATCAACCGGTCGGTGGCCATCAAGACCATCCACAAGGCGCTGATCGGGCAAGACCTGTCGGGCTCGTCGACCACCGCGCGCTTCAAGAACGAGGCGCGCGCCGTGGGCCGCATGGCCCACCCGAACATCGTGGCCATCTACGAATACGGCGAAGACGACAACACCGCTTACATCGCGATGGAGTACGTGGAGGGCCGCACGCTCTCGCAGATCCTGGGCGGCACACCGCGCCCACCCGAGTGCGACATCCTGACGCTGATGGATCAGTTGCTCGCCGCGCTCGACTGTGCGCACAAGCACGGCGTGTGGCACCGCGACATCAAGCCCGCCAACCTGATCGTCACCAACGCCGGTCAGCTGAAGGTGACCGACTTCGGCATCGCGCGCATCGAGTCGGTGGTGCTGACGCAGATCACCTCGACCATCGGCACGCCGGGCTACATGGCGCCCGAGCAGTACATCGGCGAAGGGGTCGATCACCGCATCGACATCTTCGCCGCCGGTGCGCTGCTCTACGGCATGCTGGTCGGCCACCCACCGTTCCAGGGCTCGGCCGAAACCGTCATGTACAAGGTGGTCAACGACCACCCGGTGCTGCCGAGCAAGGTGCCCGAGGCCGGGCGGCCCGAGTTCTACGACGCCATCGTGGCGAAGGCCCTGGCCAAGAAACCGGAGCAGCGTTACGCGAGCGTGGCCGAGTTCCGTGCGGCGCTGGCCAAGCGCGACCTGTCGGCCGAGCCCGACACCGGCGAGACCACCATCATCGTCGGCCACCACCACAGCGCGCCTGTCGCCGGCATCGGCGTGCTGGAGCCACCGAGTGGCGTGCCGCGCTCGGCCAGCACCACGCTGCCAGGCTGGGACCCCGTCACGCTGCACCAGGTGGAGCTGGCGCTGGCCTCCTTCGTCGGGCCCATGGCCAAGGTGATGGTGCGCCAGGCCGCCAAGACCCACATCGACATCGCCGGGCTGAAAGCCAGCCTGTGCGAGCACCTGCCTTCGGATCAGGAACGCCAGCGTTTCCTGGCCAAGTTCGGCGCTGCCACGGCGGGCACGCACATCAGCGGGGGCTCCAAGGTGACGGGGCCGGTGCCGCCCACCCAGCCGCTGAGCCATGCCGGCTCGGCGGTGGGCGCGCCGGTCTCGACCGAGGTTCTGACCGCGGCCGCCCGCGTGCTCAGCAGCCACATCGGGCCGATCGCCAGCATCGTGGTCAAGAAGGCCGCGGCGAAGGCACGCTCTCAGGAGCAGCTGTACGTGATGCTCGGTGAGCAGGTGGGTGAAGGTGCGGAGCGCGACAAGCTCTTGACGGCGCTGCGGCGCAAGGGCTGAGGGCAGCTCGTCATTCCAGTGGGGGCGTGAATCCAGCAAGCAGTCATGCGCGCCACGCTGTGCCTCTGACAAAAAGGTTCACCGCAAAGGCGCCAAGAACGCCAAGGTCGCAAAGAACCCAGAGCCTGCTCTTTCTTGGCGTTCCTTTGCGACCTTGGCGCCTTTGCGGTCATAAAACCGTGCCCTGGCTCCGCCCTCAGCGAACTGCGTAGTTCTCCGGAAACAAGCGCCGCTCCACCGACTCGATCAAGATGTGAATCACCTTGATGTGCAGCTCCTGCACGCGGTCGGCAAACTGCCCTCCGGGCGTGCAGATGTCGATGTCGGCCAGCGTGCTCAGCGTGGCGCCGGGGCGGCCTGAAAGACCGATCACCGTCATGCCCATCTCCTGGGCCACACGCACCGCTGCCAACACGTTGCCACTGGTGCCACTGGTGCTGATGGCCACCAGCACGTCGCCCTGGCGTGCATGCGCTTCGAGGTAGCGCGAGAACACATGTTCATAGCCATAGTCATTGGCCACGCAGCTCATGTAGCCCGCATCGCTGATGGCCACCGCGGCCAGCGCCTTGCGATTACCGCGGTACCGGCCCGACAACTCTTCGGCAAAGTGCATGGCGTCGCACATCGAGCCGCCATTGCCGCAACTGAACACACGCCCGCCCCGCTCGAACAAATCGGCCAGGCAGGTGCCCGCCTGGTCGATCGCGTTCAAGGTGGTGGCGTTGGCCAGCAAGGCGTCGAGTGCCGAGCGGGCCTCGAGCAGGGTCTGTTGAATGTGCGGGCTCATGGGGACTTCCTTCAATCGATCTTGAACGCGGCATGCAGCGCGCTGCGCCACACCGCGGGCCAGCGTATCACCGCGGCGACACGCCGATCAACCAGGCGTGCGCCTGCCACACGAAGAGGCCGTACAAGGCCAGGCCGCCGACCACCGCGATGGCATCGTTCATCGGGGAAGGCGGCGCCCCCGGCACCGGCCGCGCCACGCGGCGCTTGAGCGAGATGCGCTCGGCCACGGCCCAGGCGAGAAAGCCACCGAAGAGCAGCACATCAGCCAGCGTGCCGTTGGACAGCAGGTGGGCCAATGCCCAGAGCTTGGTGGCGGCCAGCATCGGGTGCTGGGTGGCCGTCTTGATGCGCCCCGGCAGGTAGGCCGCCAGCAACAAGGGAAACACCGGCACCAGCAGCAGCAGCGACAGATGGCGCAACCACGTGGGCGGCGCGTACAGCACCACCGGTGCCTGCCGCGCGATGCCATAGCCGTAGACGATCAGCGCGAAGCCTGCGATGGCGACAACGGTGTAGATGGCCTTCCAGGCCTTCTCGTGGCGGGCCGCCTGCGCGTCGCGCCAGGCGGGGGCCACGATCGACACGGAGTGGATGCCGAGGAACAGCACGAGGCCGAGAACGAGCAAGGTCATGGAGAGCTCCAACGGGCAGGGGAGCGGGCCAGTCTACCGGGCCGCCACCACGCCAACGCGCGGACCTGCAAAAAGCGAAATG
>NZ_JANOCG010000157.1:0-3045 GCF_031412075.1 Rhizobacter sp. | reverse complement strand
TCCATTCGGTTCAGCGGTTTCTCTGCAGCCAGCGTGCGGCGTCGAGCGCGAAGTAGCTCAGCACGCCGTCGGCGCCGGCGCGCTTGAAGGCGAGCAGGCTTTCCATCATCACGGCGTCGTTGTCGAGCCAGCCGTTCAGGGCGGCGGCTTTCAGCATGGCGTACTCGCCGCTCACCTGGTAGGCGAAGGTGGGCACGCGGAACTCGTCTTTCACGCGCTTCACGATGTCGAGGTAGGGCATGCCGGGTTTGACCATCACCATGTCGGCGCCTTCGGCGATGTCGAGCGCCACATCGCGCAGCGCTTCATCGGTGTTGGCCGGGTCCATCTGGTAGACCTTCTTGTTGCCCTTGCCCAGGTTGCCGGCCGAACCCACGGCGTCGCGGAAGGGGCCGTAGAAGGCGCTCGCGTACTTGGCGCTGTAGGCCATGATCCTGGTATGGATGTGACCGCGCTTTTCGAGCGCGTTGCGGATGGCGCCGATCCTGCCGTCCATCATGTCGCTCGGCGCCACGATGTCGACGCCTGCCTCGGCTTGCACCAGCGCCTGCTGGGCGAGGATCTTCACCGTCTCGTCGTTGAGGATGTAGCCGCTTGCGTCACGCACGCCGTCTTGCCCGTGGCTGGTGTAGGGGTCGAGCGCCACGTCGGTCAGGATGCCCAGGTCGGGGAAGCGCTTCTTGAGCTCACGCACGACCTTGGGCACCAGGCCTTGCGGGTTGACGGCTTCGGCGCCGTCTTCCGACTTGTTCTTCGGGTCGATCACCGGAAACAAGGCCATCACCGGGAGCCCTAAGCGCACACACTCGTCGGCCACTGGCAGCAACTGGTCCAGGCTCAGGCGTTGTACGCCGGGCATGGAGGCGATGTTCTCGATCTTGTTTTTGCCCGGCAACACAAACACCGGCAGGATCAGGTCGTGGACCGTCACCGCGTGTTCGCGCACCAGGGCGCGGGTGAAATCGTCGCGGCGCAGGCGGCGCGGTCGGCTGGCGGGGAAGGGAGGAGGGGTGTGCACAGGCGCAGTTCCGAAGTGGGGTTTCAAAGCGCAGCAGCTGGGCAAAAAAGGGGTCGCGGCATCGTTGGAAACTGCGTGTTTTCACGGGGCCGCAAGGGGTGAACCCGACCCGTAACCATCTGCTAAAGTCGACGCCGGATGATAGCCGCAAGGCTGTTGCCCCCTGCTTTTCCTCCCTGAGCAGGAGCCTTACCGTGATGACAGCGATGAGGCTTTCCAGCCCCGGCCTGATGGCCGGGGCTTTTTTATGCGCGCCAATCTTGGCACCCATAATCCGGCCGCATGAGCAGTCTCTATTTGTGGGTCAAGGCCTTCCACATCGTCTTCGTGGCCAGCTGGTTCGCGGGGCTTTTCTACCTGCCGCGCCTGTTCGTCAACCTCGCCATGGTGCCGGCCGACAGCCATGCCGAGCGTGAGCGGCTGCTGCTGATGGCGCGCAAGCTCTACCGCTTCACCAGCTTCCTGATGGTGCCGGCCCTGGCCCTCGGTTTGTGGCTGTGGCTCGGCTTTGGTGTGAGCGGCGGCTGGTTGCACGCCAAGCTTGTGCTGGTGCTGGCGGTGCTCGGTTATCACCACGCGTGTCGCTCGCTATTGCGCCGGTTCGAGAGCTTCAGCAACCAGCGCAGCGAGCGTTGGTTCCGGGTCTTCAATGAATCGGCGGTGGTGTTGTTCGCGGTGATCGTGGTGCTGGTGGTCGTGAAACCCTTCTGAGCACGATGGCGCGTCACCGCAGCTCCGCCGCACCTCTGGCCGCGTTGTATGCCGCGCTGATCGTCTACGCCAGCCTGTCGCCTTTCACCGGGTGGAAGCAGCCCGCCGGGGTGTCCTTCTTCGGCTTCGGGCAGATGCCCTGGCCGCAATGGTGGACGGGCTTCGACCTGGTCTCCAACCTGCTCGGCTACATGCCGTTTGGCGCCTTGTTGTTTGGCGCCCAGGTGCGCGGTGGGCGTGCGGCCGGCCTGTCGGCTGCGACCACCGTGTTGGTGGGAGCCGCGCTCTCGATGTGCATGGAGAGCCTGCAGAACTGGTTGCCGCAGCGGGTGCCGTCGAGTGTCGACTGGCTGCTCAACAGCGCCGGCACGGCGCTTGGCCTGCTGGTGGCGATGGCGGTGCTTGCCTTGGGTGGCGTGGACCGTTGGCAGGTGATGCGCGACCGGTGGTTCATTCACCACAGTGCGGGTGGCATCGCGCTGCTGGTGTTGTGGCCGGTGGGTTTGTTGTTTCCGGCGACCGTGCCGTTTGGCGTGGGCCAGGTGCTGGCGCGTTTGCAAGAGATCACGGCGGATGCGCTGGCCGGCACACCCTGGGCGAGCTGGGTCGAGGCGAGCGCGCAGGAGGTGCTCACGCCGCTGTCGCGGGGTGCCGAGTGGGCCACCATCGTGCTCGGCTTCCTGGCCCCGTCGGTCGTGGCCTTCAGCATCTTGCGACCCGGTTGGCGGCGTCTGGTGCAGTTGCCGGCCGCGCTGGTCGTGGGCCTGGCGGCCACCACCTTGTCGACCGCACTCAACTTCGGCCCGCAGCATGCGCTGGCCTGGCTCACGCCTGCCGTGCTGCCGGCGCTGGTGGTGGGCTGTGTGCTGGCCGCGGCGCTCGCGTTCGTGCCTCCGCGCGGTGCGGCGGGGGTGGGGCTGGTGGTCCTGACGGCGCTGGTGGCCCTGGTCACGCAAGCCCCGGCCGACCCCTACTTCGCCGACAGCCTGCAGGCCTGGGAGCAGGGCCGCTTCATCCGCTTTCACGGGGCCGCGCAGTGGGTGGGCTGGCTCTGGCCTTACGCCGCGCTGGTTTACCTGCTGGCCCGTGTGGCCGCTCGCGAGCCGGCTCCTTAAAATGCGCCATGACCTATTTCAAGCGACACATCTTTTTCTGCCTGAACCAGCGTGACAACGGCGAAGACGCGTGTGCCAAGCACAACGCCCAAGCGGGCTTCGACCGTTGCAAGGCCCTCGCCAAAGCCGAGAAGCTCAATGGCCCTGGCGGCGTGCGGGTCAACAAGGCCGGCTGCATGGACCGCTGCGCCGGCGGGCCGG
>NZ_JANOCG010000156.1:0-6222 GCF_031412075.1 Rhizobacter sp. | reverse complement strand
ATCGCCTCGGCCACTTTGGTGGCAGGCACCGTGCCTTCTTCCGCCAGGCACTTCAGTGCCGCCACCACGAGGTAGTGGCGATTGATCTCGAAGTGCTCACGCAGCTTGCTGCGGAAATCGCTGCGGCCAAACCCATCGGTGCCCAACACCTTGTAGGTGCGGCCCTT
The DNA here is from genome assembly GCF_031412075.1 of Rhizobacter sp. Taxonomy (GTDB): domain Bacteria; phylum Pseudomonadota; class Gammaproteobacteria; order Burkholderiales; family Burkholderiaceae_C; genus Rhizobacter. Next base: position 6,055 of record NZ_JANOCG010000156.1, on the reverse strand, counting down.
GGGGATGAAGGCGCGAATCTGGTCGGCGTAGTTTTTCATGTAGTCGGTCGATGCGATCACCGGGCCGGCGTACTTGTCGAGTTGCTGCGTCACAAAAGGCACACGCGGCTTGTCGGTCGGGTGCAGCAGGTTCCAGCGCTCCACGTCTTGCCCGTCGCGGGCCAGCTCGTTGAAGCTCGGGCAGCTCCAGATGTTGGCCGACACACCCCACTCCTTGGACAACAGCTCCTTGGCGGCGATCGACTCGCGAAGAATCGTGCCCGAGCCGAGCAAGTTCACACGTGGCGTTTTCTTCGGGCCTTCATCCAGCAGGTACATGCCCTTGATGATCTGCTCTTCGGTGCCCGTCTTCAGGCCCGGCATCGCATAGTTTTCGTTGAGCAGGGTCAGGTAGTAATAGACGTTCTCCTGCTTCTCGACCATGCGCTTGAGGCCATGGTGCAGGATCACACCCACCTCGTGCGCAAAGGTCGGGTCGTAGCTGATGCAGTTCGGAATGGTGCCCGCCAGGATGTGGCTGTGGCCGTCTTCGTGCTGCAGGCCTTCGCCATTCAACGTGGTGCGGCCCGAGGTGCCGCCAAGCAAGAAGCCGCGTGCCTGCATGTCACCAGCGGCCCAGGCCAGATCGCCAATGCGCTGGAAGCCGAACATCGAGTAATACACATAGAACGGCACCATGATTCGGTTGTTGGTGCTGTATGACGTGGCGGCCGCGATCCAGCTGCTCATGCCGCCGGCTTCGTTGATGCCCTCTTGCAGGATCTGCCCGTCGGTCGACTCGCGGTAGTACATGACCTGGTCCTTGTCGACCGGCGTGTACTTCTGGCCATCGGGGTTGTAGATGCCGATCTGGCGGAACAAACCTTCCATGCCGAAGGTGCGCGCTTCGTCCACCAAGATCGGCACGGCGCGGGGCCCCAGCTCCTTGTCGCGCAGCAGCTGGGTGAGGAAGCGCACGTAGGCCTGCGTGGTGCTGATCTCGCGGCCTTCGGCGGTGGGCTCGAGCACGGCCTTGAAGGTGTCGAGATCGGGCACCTTCAGTTGTTCGTCGGCCTTCACACGACGCTTGGGCAGGTAGCCGCCCAGGGCCTTGCGGCGCTCGTGCAGGTATTTCATCTCGACGGTGTCGTCGGCCGGCTTGTAGAACGGGATGCCAGCGGCAATCTGCTCGTCGTTCACCGGGATGTTGAAACGGTCGCGGAAGCTCTTGATGTCTTCGTCGGTCAGCTTCTTGGTCTGGTGTGCGGTGTTCTTGCCTTCACCACTCTTGCCCATGCCGAAGCCCTTGACCGTCTTGATCAGCAGGACGGTCGGCTGGCCCTTGGTGTTGACGGCCTTGTGGTACGCCGCGTAGACCTTTTGCGGGTCGTGGCCGCCTCGATTCAGACGCCAGATGTCGTCGTCGCTCATCTTGGCCACCATCTCCAGCAGCTTGGGGTGCTGGCCGAAGAAGTGCTTGCGAACGAAGGCGCCGTCGTTGGCCTTCATGGCCTGGTAGTCGCCGTCGACCGTGTCCATCATCACCTTGCGCAAGATCTCTTCTTTGTCGCGCGCCAGGAGCGGGTCCCAGTAGCTGCCCCACAAGAGCTTGATGACGTTCCAGCCGGAGCCGCGGAACTCGCCTTCGAGCTCCTGGATGATCTTGCCGTTGCCACGCACCGGGCCGTCAAGGCGCTGCAGGTTGCAGTTGACGACGAAGATCAGGTTGTCCAATTTCTCGCGTGCGGCCAAGCCGATGGCGCCCAGCGATTCGGGCTCGTCCATCTCACCGTCGCCGCAGAACACCCAGACCTTGCGGTTCTCGGTGTTGGCAATGCCTCGCGCATGCAGGTACTTCAAGAAGCGCGCCTGGTAGATCGCCATCAGTGGGCCCAGGCCCATCGAGACGGTCGGGAACTGCCAGAACTCAGGCATCAGCTTGGGGTGCGGGTAGCTGGAAATGCCCTTGCCGCCCACTTCCTGTCGGAAGTTGAGCAACTGCTCTTCGGTGATGCGCCCTTCCATATAGGCCCGCGCATAGATGCCGGGTGATGAGTGACCCTGGATGTAGAGCAGGTCGCCGCCGTGGCCTTCGTGCTCGGCATGCCAGAAGTGGTTGAAGCCCGCGCCAAACATGTTGGCCAACGAGGCGAACGACGAGATGTGCCCGCCGAGGTCACCGCCATCGGCCGGGTGCAGGCGGTTGGCCTTGACCACCATCGCCATCGCGTTCCAGCGCATGTAGGCGCGCAGGCGTTCTTCGATCTCGAGGTTGCCGGGGCAACGCTCTTCCTGGTCGGTCGGGATGGTGTTGACGTAGGCCGTGCGAGCTGAAAACGGCAGGTCGATGCCGGCCTGGCGCGCGTGGTTGATCAGTTCTTCGAGCAGGAAGTGGGCTCGTTCGCCCCCTTCGGCTTCGATGACTGCGGAAAGCGCGTCAAGCCACTCGCGGGTCTCTTGCGAATCGGCGTCATTGGCGGCCGCGCCCAGAAAAGCCTCAGGTACTGCTGACATGCTTGTCTCCTGTCTATTTGCTGTTGAAAACGAGTGGCGCGAAGTTTCCCACAAGCCTTTCAAATTTTCAAATAGCGCGAGCAGTTTTCATAATGCGGCATTTTGGACACCCATCCACTTCACGCTGAGCTCTGGCTGCGTCGCTGCGCCGTTCGATAATTCGCTCCATGTCTTTGCCGCCCGAATCCGCCGAACCCCACCATCCCGTTGCCGCGAAGGCCGGTCGCCTGGTGGGCCGCTGGTGGCGGCGCCAGTCGCCCGCACGCCAAGACCGCTACGCCACGCTCGGGCCGCTGGTGTCGGTGCTGTTGTTCATGGCAGCCATCATTTCCGCGTTCTGGTACCTGCGCAATGAGGAATTCGAGCGCGAGCAGGAATCGGTCAAGCGCGACACCGAAATCGCCCAGCAGCAGATCCGCCTGCGCCTGATCGAAAACCAGGAGCAACTCGTGCGCATTGCGCGCGAGATCGTGACCCGCACCATCGATCAGGAAGAGTTTCTCGGCCAGGCAGCGAGCTTCACCCGCGAGCGGCCCGAGATCACCAACCTGATCTGGGTCACCAGCACGCGCGTTCGCCGCGCGAGTTATTCAACCTTCATGGCCGCGCACACCGAGCCGGGGGTGCCCGCCTCCGAGCTCGGCCACTCGCTGCCCGACGCCAGAAACCCCGAGCCCGAAGAGGCTTTCAAGGCGGCGCGCGAGCTGCGCCTGCCGGTGTACTCGCGCAATTTCACCGACTCGTTCGGCAACGCGGTCTTCCAGGTGCACGTGCCCTTGCTCGACCGCAGCGCGTTCTCGGGCACCTTGATCGCCGAGTACTCGATCGACTCGCTGGTGCGCTACTTCATCCCCTCCGAGGTGTCTCGCCGGCACACCATGACCCTGCTCGATTCGCAGGGCAAGGTGGTCGCGAGCACCATGGCGCTCACGCCAGGCCAGCCAGCCAAACCCGCGTCGATCCTGCACGACGTGCAGCTCGCACCCGCGAGCAACGGCCTGCTGCTGCGTGGCCAGGGTTACCGCACCTCGATCGGCCTCATCAGCAACACCTTGTTCTGGATGGTGTCTGCGCTGAGCGCGCTCACGGTCTGGATGCTGCTCGGCACCTGGCGCCACATGCGCCGGCGCGCGCAGATGCAAACCGCGCTGGTGTCGGAAACCAACTTCCGCCGCGCGATGGAAAACTCCATGCTCACCGGCATGCGGGCGATGGACATCGAAGGCCGCATCACCTACGTCAACCCCGCCTTCTGCGCGATGACCGGCTTCAACGAAAACGAGCTGATCGGCCGCCTGCCGCCCTTTCCCCACTGGCCACCCGACCGCTACGAAGAAAACAACCGCCTGCTGCAACAAGAGCTGCAAGGCCGCAGCCCCGCCGGTGGCATTGAGGTGAAAGCGATGCGCAAGGACGGCACGCTGTTCGACGCCCGCATGTACGTCTCGCCGCTGATCGACCCGAAAGGCATGCAGACCGGCTGGATGACGTCGATGACCAACATCACCGAGGCCAAACGGGTGCGCGACCAGCTCTCTGCCTCGCACGAACGTTTCACCACCGTGCTGGAGGGGCTCGACGCCGCGGTGTCGGTGCTCTCGGTGCAACAGGGCGAGCTGCTGTTTGCCAACCGCTCCTACCGCCTGTGGTTCGGCGCCGATGCGCGTGGCCACGGCCTGCTGGCCGGCGGCGACCCCGGCCTGCCGATGATTGCCGACCTGGGCGACTCGGTCGACAGCTTCGGCGGCCTGCCCACGCAAGAGCTCACCGAAGCCGGCTCTGACCCGCGCGAGGTGTTGGTCGAGTCGCTGCAAAAGTGGTTCGACGTGCGCGCGCGGTACCTGCAATGGACCGATGGCCGGCTCGCGCAGATGTTGATCGCCACCGACGTGACCGGCCGTCGCCACGCCGAAACCCAGGCCGCGCAGCAGGCCGAAAAAGCCCAGGTCACGAGCCGCCTGGTGACCATGGGCGAGATGGCCTCGTCGGTGGCGCATGAGCTGAATCAGCCGCTCACCGCCATCACCAACTATTGCAACGGCATGGTCTCGCGCGTGAAGGGCGACGCCATCGAAAAAGACGACCTGATCGCGGCGCTCGAGAAGACCGCGCGCCAGGCTGAGCGTGCGGGACAGATCATCCGGCGCATCCGCGCTTTCGTGAAACGCAGCGAGCCACAACGCCAGGCTGCGCAGGCGCGCACCATCATCGACGACGCGGTCGACCTGGCCGGCATCGAGCTGCGCCGGCGCAACGTGGCCATCCATGTGTACGTGGCGCAGCGCCTGCCCACGTTGATGGTTGACCCCATCCTGATCGAACAGGTGGTGCTCAACCTTTTGAAGAATTCGGCCGAAGCCATCGACATGGCCAACCTGCCGCCTGCACGCCGCAACATCGAGCTGCGCGTGGTGCCCAAACACACAGCCGAAGAAGGCGGCGTGATCGAGTTCAGCGTCACCGACACCGGGCCTGGCCTGAAAGACGAAGTAATAGCACGCCTGTACGAAGCTTTCTTCTCGACCAAGGTCGAAGGCCTGGGCATCGGACTGAGCCTGTGCCGCTCGATCATCGAGAGCCACCGGGGCCGGATCAGGGCACAGAACTTATACAATGGCGACCTCGCTGTCGGCTGCCGTTTTACCTTTACGCTGCCGGTCGAGACAGCCAAGTCCCCAGGCTTCGAGGCGGCCACAACATGAGACAGCACCCATGAGCTTGATTCCGAAAAAAGGCACCGTTTACGTTGTCGACGACGACGAAGCGGTGCGAGATTCGCTGCAATGGTTGCTGGAGGGCAAGGACTACCGCGTGAAGTGTTTCGACTCCTCCGAGTCGTTCCTTTCCCGCTTCGACCCGCGTGAAGTGGCCTGCCTGATCGCCGACATCCGCATGGACGGCATGAGCGGGCTCGAGTTGCAAGACCGCCTGCTGGAGCGCAAGTCGCCGCTGCCGGTGGTCTTCATCACCGGCCACGGTGACGTGCCGATGGCCGTGACCACCATGAAAAAGGGCGCGATGGATTTCATCGAAAAGCCCTTCAAGGAAGAAGAGCTGCTCAACCTGGTGGAGCGCATGCTCGACCAGGCACGCAGCGCCTTCTCGCACCACCAGGAAGCCGCCAGCCGCGATGCCCTGCTGTCGCGCCTGACCACGCGTGAATCTCAGGTGCTTGAGCGCATCGTCGCCGGCCGCCTCAACAAGCAGATCGCCGACGACCTGGGCATCAGCATCAAGACGGTGGAGGCGCACCGCGCCAACATCATGGAAAAGCTGAACGCCAACACCGTGGCCGATCTGCTCAAGATTGCGCTGGGCGCCCAGTCCAAAGCCTGATCGCAACACACCTTCGAAGGGCCGCTCGCAGCGGCCCTTTTTTGATTCCGAATCCCAACTCTCTCGACACCCCATGACCGCTCAACTCATCGACGGCAACGCCCTTGCCAAGAAGATCCGCGCCGAAGTGGCCGAACGCGCCGCCGCCCTCACCGCCCGCGGCCACACGCCCGGGCTGGCAGTGGTCCTGGTCGGCGATGACCCGGCCAGCCAGGTGTACGTGAGC
>NZ_JANOCG010000155.1:0-3317 GCF_031412075.1 Rhizobacter sp. | reverse complement strand
AGCAGGTGCAGTTGCGCGGCATGAGCGGCCACGGCCTGCAGTGGTTTGCGCAGTGCTACAGCAACGCCGCCTTGGACGCCGCCGCCGGCGTCTGGGGTGCAGACGTCTTCCGCCTGGCAATGTACGTACAAGAAGGCGGCTACGAAACCGACCCTGCCGGCTACAAAACCCGCATTGACGGGCTGATCGAGGCTGTCAACCAGCGCGGCATGTACGCCTTGGTGGATTGGCACATGCTCAACCCCGGCAACCCGCTCGCCAACCTCGACAGAGCCAAAGACTTCTTCGACTACATCTCGAAGAAGCACGGCGCGCGCAAGGGCATCATTTACGAGATTGCCAACGAGCCCAACGGCACCTCGTGGGCCGACATCAAGCGCTACGCCGAGCAGGTGATCCCGGTGATCCGCAACAACGACCCCGACGCGGTGATCCTGGTCGGCACGCGAGGCTGGTCGAGCCTGGGCGTGTCGGAAGGCGCGGGCCCCGAAGAGATCATGGCCTCGCCCATCAACGCCACGAACATCATGTACTCGTTCCACTTCTACGCGGCCTCACACCAACAGCCCTACCTCGACGCCTTGAGCCGAAGCGTCGGCAAGCTGCCGCTGTTCGTCACCGAGTTCGGCACACAGACTTTCTCGGGCGACGGCGCCAACGATTTCGTCAGCGGCCAGAAGTACATCGACTTCTTCAAGACCCACAAGATCAGCTGGGTGAACTGGAACTTTGCAGACGATTTCCGCAGCGGCTCAGTGTTCAACACCGGCTCTTGCGCACGCAATACGTTCACGGGCCCGGCGCTGAAGGAGTCGGGGCGCTGGGTGCAAGAGCGCATGCTCAACCCGCCGGACGACTTCTAAGACGAACGCTGAGACATCAGACCGCTCTGAAGCGGTCACCGGCGGATGTCGCCTGATGGCCGTTTGCTGCCTGAAGCGAAATCCCCGATGCGAGCGATCCGCGTCATTCCCGCTTCCGCAGGAATGACATGCGTGCGACAGACTAGATCGACTTGAACCGCACCCGCTTGGGCCGCGCACCTTCTTCACCCAGGCGCCGCTTCTTGTCGGCTTCGTACTCCTGGTAGTTGCCGTCGAAGAAGTTCCACTTTGAGTCGCCCTCGCAGGCCAGGATGTGCGTCGCAATGCGGTCGAGGAACCAGCGGTCATGGCTGATCACCATGATCGAGCCGGCGAATTCGAGCAGCGCGTCTTCGAGCGCACGCAGGGTTTCAACGTCCAGGTCGTTCGACGGTTCGTCGAGCATCAGCACGTTGCCGCCCTGAGACAGCGTCTTGGCCAGGTGCAGGCGACCACGCTCACCACCGGAGAGGCTGCCCACCAGCTTCTGCTGGTCGTTGCCCTTGAAGTTGAAGCGGCCGATGTAGGCGCGGCTGGGCATCACGAACTTGCCGACGATGATGTTGTCGAGCCCGCCCGACACGTCTTGCCACACGGTCTTGTCGGCGCTGAGCGACTCACGGCTCTGGTCCACAAAGGCCAGCCGGGCGGTCGGGCCGATCTTCACGTTGCCGCTGTCGGGCTTCTCTTGCCCCGAGATCATGCGGAACAGCGTCGACTTGCCGGCGCCGTTGGGGCCGATGATGCCCACGATGGCGCCCGCCGGCACCTTGAAGCTCAGGTCGTCGATCAGCACGCGGTTGCCAAAGCTCTTGGTGACGTTCTCGAACTCGATCACCTCGTGGCCAAGGCGGTCGCCGACCGGGATGAAGATTTCGTTGGTCTCGTTGCGCTTCTGGTAATCGACGTCGCTCAACTCTTCAAAGCGCGCGAGACGCGCCTTGCTCTTGGCCTGGCGGCCCTTCGGGTTCTGGCGCACCCACTCCAGTTCCTTCTTCATCGCCTTGGTGCGAGCGTCTTCGCTCTTCTGTTCCTGCTCCAGGCGGCCTTCCTTCTGCTCCAGCCAGGTGGAGTAGTTGCCCTTCCAGGGGATGCCCGATCCGCGGTCGAGTTCGAGAATCCACTCGGCGGCGTTGTCGAGGAAGTAACGATCGTGGGTGATGGCCACCACGGTGCCGGGGAAGCGCTGCAGGAACTGCTCCAGCCAATCGACCGACTCGGCGTCCAAGTGGTTGGTGGGCTCGTCGAGCAGCAGCATGTCGGGCTTGCTGAGCAGCAGGCGGCACAAGGCCACACGGCGCTTCTCGCCACCGGAGAGCTTGCCAATGACGGCGTCCCACGGGGCCAGGCGCAGCGCGTCGGCAGCGAGTTCGAGCTGCAGGTCGGTGTTCTCGGAGCCAGCGGCCGAGATGACGGCCTCCAGCTCGGCCTGCTCGGCGGCGAGCTTGTCGAAGTCAGCGTCTTCGGCGGCGTATTCGGCGTACACCTCGTCGAGGCGCTTCTTGGCGGCGAGCACGCCACCGATGCCCTCTTCCACCGCTTCGCGCACGGTCTGGTCGGGGTTCATCACCGGCTCTTGCGGCAGGTAGCCGATCTTCAAGCCCGGCATCGGGGTGGCTTCGCCTTCGATGTCTTTGTCGACACCGGCCATGATCTTGAGCAAGGTCGACTTGCCCGAGCCGTTCAGGCCCAGCATGCCGATCTTGGCCCCGGGGAAGAAGCTGAGGGAGATGTTCTTGAGGATCTGGCGCTTCGGCGGCACGATCTTGCCGACGCGGTTCATAGTAAAAACGTACTGGGCCATGGGTAGCTTCTCGCTGGTGGAACCGGAAACCCGGGATTATCCCGGACAACCGGTTCCACACCCTCCAAGGCCCCGAAGGGCAGGCTCAGTAGTTGCCGACCTGCGTCGGTGTGCGCGTGGCAGCCGACATGGGGAAGGCCACCGCCTTGAGAGCGAACTTGGCGTACACCTCGTCGTTGCCTTCCCAATCTTCGTCGAGCAGGTTGTTGCTGACGTTGCGCACGAACTCGTAGTTGCCGTCTTTCGTGATGGTCTTGGTCGACAGTGCGAACAGCGCTTCATCGCCGCCGTTGAAGAAGTCGTCTTCGCTCCAGACACGGCAGGCGAGCTTGAACTTCAGGTTCAGGCAGGAAATGATGTTTTCTTCTTCCGGGCTGAACTTCACTGTGATGTTGGTGACGACCTTCAGCGTGTTGGAACCGGCGGTGGATTGAATCTTCAGCCTGGGGTTGCTCAGAATTGGCATGGTGATGTGCTCCTGGTGTTGAGAATGCGGACGCCCGACATGGGCTCCTGCAAGTACAGACGCGGCGGGCCGCTCAAACGGATCGCTCGAGCTAGGGGGGGCCGTCTGTTCTAGGGGTGTGGCTCAGTACAGCCGCTTGGGCACGCCCAGTGCGCCGTCGGGAACCACGGTGAACAACTTGGTG
>NZ_JANOCG010000154.1:0-5361 GCF_031412075.1 Rhizobacter sp. | reverse complement strand
TCAGCAAAGGCAACTACTACGCGCTGGCCGGCCGTGCGCCGTTTTCACGGCTGGTCTATCCCCTGCCGCAAGACGCCTGGCTGGGTGTGCACCTCACGCTCGACCTGGGCGGGCAGGCGCGTTTTGGCCCCGACGTGGAGTGGCTGCCCGACGAGGTGGCCGACGCGCCCCTCGACTACGTGGTTGACCCCGCACGCGCTGCCGGCTTTTACGCCGACGTGCGCCGCTACTGGCCGGGCCTGCCCGATGGCGCCTTGCAGCCGGCCTACAGCGGCATGCGCCCCAAGATTCACTCGCGCGACCAACCCGCGCCCGACTTCCGCATCGACGGGCCGCGCGAGCATGGCGTGGCGGGCCTGGTGAACCTGTTCGGCATCGAATCGCCGGGGTTGACCTCGTGCCTGGCCTTGGCCGACGAGGTGGTGAGTCGTCTCTGAGGCTGAGAACCTCTTCCGTTCGGGCTGAGCCTGTCGAAGCCAGCGCCGTGCACTGGGCCCTTCGACAGGCTCAGGGCGAACGGATGCCAAAATCCCTCAGTCTCTCAGCCCAAGGGCAGGGCACTGCGGTGCTGCGCCAGCCACTGGTCGAAGGTCTGCAGGCCGGCGTGCAACTGGCGAGATAGCGCAATCGGCCGCGAGCCGCAGAAGTCGGCCTCGAAGTCATGCTTGAACTGGAACATGTTGGCCAGGTCTTCCGCACCCGGGAAGCCCAGGCCGCGGTACACCTCGAACGGGATCGACTCGTAGCGCACCGGCTCGCCCAGTGCGCGTGACAAGGCAGCGGCCATGTCGTCACCGCTGAGGTGCTCGCCGGCAATGCCAACCGTCTTGCCGATGTAGGTGTCGCCGCCCTTGAAGAGGCCCAGGGCGCAGTGCCCGATGTCGGCGGCGGCGATGCCCGGCAGCTTCTTGGCGCCCATCGGCAGCGAGAACACGAGGCCACCATCGGCACCGCGCCGCGGCGCCATGCCGAAGTGGATCAGGTTGTCCCAGAAGAACGAGGTGCGAAGCGCGGTGGTCGGCACGCCCGAGGCGGCGAAAACCTCATCGGCCTCGCCCTTGGCGTCCATGTGCGGCACGTTGTATTGGCCCATCAACGTGGGCATGTAGCCGCTGCCCACGGGCAGCCAGCGGCGGGTGTCTTCGAGCGTCGACCAGATGAAGTGTTCGACGCCGGCTGCGGCAGCGGCAGTCGCCATGGCCTGGGCCTGCGCGCGCTCGCGCTCGGGCGAGAAGTGTTCCCAGAAGGCAGTGACGCCAAACACGCCGTGCACGCCCTCGAAGGCTTCGCGCAGGCTGGCCACGTCGTCGAGATCGGCTCGCACGGTTTCAACGCCGAGTGCACGTGCCTGTTCGCTGGTCGGGTTGCGGGTGATGGCGCGCACCTTGAAGGCGCGGCTCGGGTCGCTCTGGATGGCGCGCACGAGGCCGCCACCTTGGGCGCCGGTGGCGCCGATCACGGCAATGGTTTTGGGGGTGTTCATGAAGTCTTCCGATCTCAAAAGAAGTGACGGGTCTTGGCGGGCGCAACCGGTTTGGCCGCACCGATGCGGGCGCGTTTGATCGCCGAAGCGGTGAAGCCGGGTGGTGCTGTGACCACCTCGACCGCGAAGCCGGCCGCCGTGGCGCGCACCCGTGCCATCAGCTGGCCGTTGGCGGTGATCTCCACCACACCGCTGCCGCTGCTCAGCCGGCCTTGTGCATCGAAGTCGACCTGCACGAAGCCGTGGGACACGTAGGTCACACCGCCACGCGTGAAGCTCAGCTGCGTGTACTCCTGGCGCGACACCTGCGGGCGCGGCCCGGTGGCGGTGTTGACGCTGACGGTGTGCACGAGCACGTGGCCGCTGTTGAAGGTGGAGGCGGTGCCGCTGGCTAGGTCGGTCAGCAGCAAGCCGGCCGCCGGCATGAAGCGCAGGCGCTGGGTGTCGACGTTGCCGTTCAGGCTGCCGTCGACTTCCACGCGGGCTGTACCGTGCACACGCGTCGAGACCGGGTCGCCGTTGTCGTCGAGATCGCTGTTGACGAAGTGGGTGATCGTCGACTGCAGCGTGCCCACGCGGTGCGCCGCATCGGTGAAGTGGTAGGCCGCGCTGCTCAAGCCCTCGTAGCCGATGCCGAACTCGCCTGTGCAGGCTGCGAACTGTGCTGCGAGCGTGTGCTGGCCCAGCGGCAGGCTCTGGCCCACGGCGGGCACGGCGCCACCGTCGAGCGTGAGCGTGGCGTTGCCGCCGAGGCAGATCTGGTTGATGGCCTTGACGCGGAAGTCGTCTTCCACGAACTGCAGCGGCGCACCGGCGGCGTTGAGGCCATCGCTCCACAGCGACATCAGCTTCAGCACCTGCGCCTGCTGGTCTTCACTGCCCACGCTCACAGTGAGCGTGGCCGCGTTGCTGGCCACCTCGCCCTGGCCGTTGCTGACGATCACGCGGAACTGCGCGCCGTTGTCTGCCGCGCTCACCGCGTTGAGCGTGTAGCTGGCTTCGTTGGCGGCGGCAATGTTGTTGCCGTTGCGCTGCCATTGGTAGCCGATGGAGCCGCTGCCAGTGGCCGCCACGGCAAAGCTCGCGCTGCCGCCCACGCTGGCCACGACGCTGCTCGGCTGGGTGGTGATGACCGGTGCCGACTGCGGCGACACCACGGTGAGCGTGGCCGCCTGGCTCGTCACCGAATCCACCGCGTTGCTCACCCGCACGCTGAAGAGCGCAGCGTTGTCACCTGGCGTGGCGGTGAGTTGGTAGACGTTTTGTGTGGCGCCTGTGATGGGCATGCCGTTGCGCAGCCACTGGTAAACAAGCGGGCCGCTGCCTTGGGCCACCACTGCAAAGCTGGCTGTCTCACCGGCCGCGGCGGTCGCGTTCAGTGGCTGGGTGTTGATGCTGGGCGCCACGGGCGTGCTGTTCACGTTCAAGCGCGCGGCGGCGCTGGTGATGGTGCCGGCGGCGTTGGTGGCGGTCACGGTGAAGGTGGCGCCGTCGTCGGCCGCCGTCGTGTTGAAGACCCACAGCGCACTCGTGTTGCTGTTGGCGATGGGCTGGCCGTTGCGGCTCCAGCGGTAGGTGATGGGCTGCGTGCCTTCGGCCACGGCTTGCAGCAGCGCCGGTTGGCCGGCTTCGACCGTGGTGTTGCGCGGGTTTTGCATGATGCGTGGCGACAGGCGGCCGGGCACGGGCGAGGTCGAGGCTTCGAGGCGCATGCAATCACCGGCGATGCCGCCGCCGTTTTCGCCCACGGTCAGCTCGGTGATGGGCGTGACACGCGTGTCGGTGGCGGCCCAGATGCTGGTGATGGCGTTCTTGCGCACCGACATCGTGAAGCGGCCTTCGTTGTTGGTGATGGCGGAGGTGCGGCCCGAGTAGTCGCTGCCACTGCCGCTGACGATCACGCCGGAAGCGGGCGAGCCGTCCGGGTTTTGCACGCAGCCCTCGACCTCCACCGTTTCCGATTCGATGTCGGCATTCCAGTAGCTGTAGTGCGTCACGTCGCCCTGGTAGTAGCGCTCGCCGTTGGGCGCGGTGCGCAGCATGGCGATGCCTTCCTTGGTCCAACGGCCACTGGCTTCATCGAAGTGGAACAGCGGCACGTCGGCCGGCGGGTTGGGTGAGCGCGTCGACAGCGGGATGCGGATGCGTGCGTCGGTGTTGGGGGCGAGCTGCAGGCGACGGCCGTTGGCATCGCGCAGGTCGACCTTGATCGCGCCGAAGCTCTCGATGGCACGCACCTGGTTGCCTTGCAGCGTGGTGTAGCCGCCGGGCATGCGCTCGGGGTCGCGTGCTGGATCGACGTTGGTCACGCTGGCCGTCACCGGGCCCACCACAGGCGCGCCGGTCAGCGCATCGACCAGCGAGTTGGCTGGCACCTGGGCCTGCGCGGTGCTGCCGGGCAGGGTGAGCGTGGCGCCGGTTTCGGCATTGAACACTTGTGTGGGCGCGAGCCTGAGCAGCCGCACACGGACGGTGGCGGTGCTGTTGGTTGGCAGCTTGACGACGGCGACGTTGCTGCCATGGCCCGCGGCTTCGACTTGCACCGGCAGGCGCTCGCTCGCGGCGAGGCCGGTGAGCGTGAAGCGGCCATCGGCTTGCGATTGCACGCTGCGCCCGCCGGCGCTGATGCGGGCATTGGCCACGGGGGCGTCGGTGTCCATGTCGACCACGAGGCCGGTGACGCTGGCGCCGCCTGCAGGTGGGTTGTTCTTGTCGTCTTCGCCACCGCCGCAGGCGGTGAGAAGGAATGCGCTGGCCAGGGCGAGCAGCCAGGGGGTGGTGGGTTTCATGTGTAGACCAATTTCTAGTTCAGAGACGAGTTCAGAAACACGCCGTTCGTGCTGAGCCTGTCGAAGCCTGGTGCCGGTCGCATCACCCTTCGACAGGCTCAGGGCGAACGGAGCCAAGGCGAGCTCAGGGCGAATGGAGCCAAGGCGAGCTCAGGGCGAATGGAGCCCAGGCGAGTTCAGGGCAAGCGGAGCCAAGTCGAGTTTTCAAGTGGTGCGTTCACGCAAGCAGCCACCCAGCGCCACGCTGTTGCTGCCGGTGAGCAGCGTCAGCGATTCATGGCCAGGCGCATCGAGGCCGACGTTCACGTGCTGGCGCGCCGGCACTGTGAGTTGAAAACACCTTGCGGGCTGCTGGTCGCGGTGGCGACCGACCGGCCGTCTTCGCTGAAGGCGTGCACGCGGGTTGCGCGCGGCTGGTCGTTCTGGTCGACGACGCAGCCTTCCAGCTGCACTTGCAGCGCTGAACTGGCAGGGGTGGTGGTGGGTGGGGTGTCGGTGCTGCCACCGCCACAGGCGGTGAACAGGCATGCAGCGGCCACCGCCGCAACACGGGTGCGGACTAGGTTCATGGTTTATCTCCGAAGGGGTGTGGGGTTCAGCGCTTGCCGGCGGCCACGGGCGGCAGGCTCTTCAAGTGCAGGTACATGGCGCGCACGTCTGTGTCGTTCATCTCCTTGAGCGACAGGAAGGGCATGACCTGGCTCACCACCGTGCCGTCGGGGCGCTTGCCGGTCTTGAACATCTCGGCAAAGGCTTCGACGGTGGGGTAGTGCGCCATCACGCTGCCTTCGCCGGGCGTCAGGTTGGCGGCGGCCGGCCACTCGGGCGGTGCGCCCGGGATCTTGCCGCCCGAGAGCTGAGCACCGTGGCAGCCGATGCACGAGTTGGTGACGTAGGCACCGTGTTGCGCGTTCACCGTTTCTGGCACTGGCGTCGAGGGTGGCAACTTGTGGTCGATGATCTCCGCCGCGTCATGCATCACGCCGGTGGCGTACAAGGTTTTCACCAGCGGCGGCAGCTCGAGCACCGCGCTGCGGCCTTCGACCGGCGGCATCTGGCGGATGTAGGCCACCATCGCGGCGAGGTCGT
>NZ_JANOCG010000153.1:0-2941 GCF_031412075.1 Rhizobacter sp. | reverse complement strand
TGCATGTGCGGCCAGATCCAATTTCGGCTGAACACCGAACCGATCACGCTCTATGCATGTCATTGCACAGACTGCCAACGCCGATCGGGCGGTGCGCTGCTCTTGTCCATGTGGGTCTACCGCGATTCGCTCGAGGTGCTGGAGGGCACGCCGCTGCTGGTTTCATCCATCGCGAGCGACGGGAGAGAACGCAAGAACAAGGTGTGCCAAGCCTGCCAGGTTCGACTTTGGTCAGAACCGGTCAATCGACCGAAGCTGGCCATCCTCAGACCGGGTCTGCTGCAACAGGCGAAAGGCTTCACCCCCATCGCGCACCAGTATGTTCGCAGTGCACTCCCCTGGTTTGTCTTCCCGGGGGGTGTGCCACGCTACGAAACAGCGCCGGAAGATCCCGCTGAACTCGTTCGCCTGTGGCAACAGGCGAGGGGCCACCAGCCCGGCGCGAACGAAACCTGAAGCGTCCCATCCACCATGACCACCGTCCTCGATCACATCACCGTCGTCGCGCCTACGCTTGCAGCCGGCGCGAAGTTCATCCGCGACACGCTGGGAGTGGAGCTGCAGCCAGGGGGCTCACATCCGCGCATGGGAACTCACAACGTGTTGCTGTCCCTTGGCGAATCGACCTACCTGGAAGTCGTTGCCATCGATCCATCTGCTCCAAAGCCAAGCCGCCCGCGCTGGTTCGGGCTGGACACGCTGAACCCGCGCTCCCCGCCTCGTCTGGCGGCGTGGGTCGTTGGCACGAAGGACATCGAAGCCTCGGCACGCTGCTGCGCTACAGAGTTGGGCCCCATCGAGCCGATGACCCGTGGAGCCAACGCTTGGCTCATCACCATCCCGGCCGATGGAGGACTGCCTTTCGGCGGTGCCGTCCCTGCACTCATCCAATGGCAAACCCAGGCACATCCCGCCGCGGCGCTTGCCAACTCAGGCTGCTCCCTGGTGGAACTGGAGGTGTTTCATCCCGAGCCTCGGCGGGTCAGCTCGGTTCTTCAATGCCTTGGCCTGGCGTCACCTCCACGGGTTCACCCATCTGCGAGCACTGATACGCTTCTCGTGGCGCACATCCAAACACCCCATGGGCTTCGCACGCTGGCTGCCGCCTGAGCCTTTCAGCGAGGGGTCGCCGGGTTTCCAACGCAACCAAAGAAGGAAATGAATGTTCAATCACATCATGATCGGTTCAAACGACATCGAACGATCGAAGCGGTTCTACGACGCGGTCCTCGGGACACTGGGTGCCGGCGAGCCCGCGGTCAACAAGGCCCCCACCGGGCACACGCGGCTTTTTTACCGACACGAAGGTGGCGTGCTGTGCATCAGCGAGCCCATCAACGATGAAGCCGCCACCTTTGCCAATGGCGGCACCATCGGCTTCAAGTGCAGCTCACCTGACATGGTGCGCCAGTTCCACGACACGGCTGTCGCGCAGGGCGGCACCTCGATCGAAGACCCACCCGGGCTACGTGAAGGCACGATGGGGGCCTTGTTCCTGGCCTATGTGCGCGACCCCGATGGCCACAAGCTCTGCGCCATCTATCGACCAAAACCGAATCGTTGAGCAGGCCGGCCCAACAAGCCGCCACGCCCTCACCCACAGGACCCACCATGATCAGCCTCGAGTTCCTCATCACGTCGCTCATCGTCGTGCTCATCCCGGGCACCGGCGTCATCTACACCGTGTCGACCGGGCTGGTGCAGGGGCGCAGGGCCAGCCTCTACGCCGCGCTCGGTTGCACCGCCGGCATCGTGCCCCACCTGATGGCCACCATCCTGGGCCTGGCGGCGGTCATGCACACCAGCGCACTGGCGTTCCAGCTGCTCAAGTACGCGGGTGTGGCTTACCTGTTCTATGTGGCTTACGCGACCTGGCGCGACAAGTCGGCGTTTGCGGTGGACGGCAGCACGGCCAGGGCGTCGGCGCGCGAGCTCGTGCTCAGGGCCTTTCTGCTCAACATCCTCAACCCCAAGCTGACCATCTTCTTCCTGGCCTTTTTGCCGCAGTTCATCGATGCGTCACAAGGCCAGCCGCTCGCCCAACTGCTGTCGCTGAGTGCGGTTTTCATGGCGATGACCTTTGGCGTCTTCGTGGTCTATGGCGTGGTGGCGCATGCGTTTCGCAAGCGGGTCATCGAGTCGGCCCAGGTGCAGCGCTGGCTGCGCTACAGCTTTGCCGCCGCCTTCGCTGGCCTCGGCGCACGACTGGCTGTCAGCGAGAAGTGAGGCGTGGGCTGAACTCAGCGGCCGACCACCAGCGAGCGCTGCGCCAGCCACACCACCGCTGAGCCGGTGGGCGCACGCTGAAGCGGCATGTCGACCAGCGCGCGCTCGGAGGCCGACAGGCTGCTGTAGATGAAGTCGCGCGGGTTCCCCGCCTCCCCCGCCACAAAAAGCTGCGAGGTCACCTCACCAAAACTCGCGTGCCGCAAACGCACGTGGATGTGTGGCGCGCGGCCCGGGTAGACCACCGGCTTGATGGTGCGAAAGCGGTACAGGCCCTGCGCATCGCTGCGGCTGGCGCCAAAACCCTGGAAGGCCGCGTCGACCTGGTTGCCCGCACCCCGCGGGTGGCGGTAGCTGCCGTGCACGTCGCACTGCCAGATCTCGATCTCGGCGCCATCCACCGCACGCCCCTTGCTGTCGACCAAGTTGCCACCGAGGTCGAGCCACTCGCCGGCGGCGCGTGGTGCGTCGCCGGCCTTGGCGCGGTTGACGCGGGTCAGGTCGGCGTCCCAATCGAGCTCGCGGGCGCGCCACGCGGGCGAGGGGTAGAACGGGCCTTCGGTCATCGCGGGCAGGGCAGCGAACGCGAGGGACGGCAGGGCCAGCGTGGCCGCGCCGCCGGCCAGGGCTTGCAGGCACTGCCGGCGGGCGGGGAACCGAGGGGGTGTGAGCGTCATGGTTTTCAGAGTGTGCGCCGCGGCGGAGGTTCCACCGG
>NZ_JANOCG010000152.1:0-1724 GCF_031412075.1 Rhizobacter sp. | reverse complement strand
CGTCACGCCGGTCTGCAAGGAGCTCATCTGCTCGCCCGCCGTCTTGAAGCGGGCGGCCAGCTCTTGCGTGCGTGCAATCACCACCTGGCGCGCCGACGCATCCTGCGGGTTGTTGGCCACATCGACAAAGGCATCGAGCATCTGGCGGGCGGCGTGGCCGATGCCGGCTTCGCCCAGCGGCAACACCGTTTCCAGCTGGGTCAGCTGGCCCATGCGCGCGAGGTCGGCGCTCGCAATCGAGTTGGTGGCCGCGGCCTGGTTGGTCAGAAAACGGTCGTAGGAGCGCGCCACCGTGGTGACGTTGACACCCTGGCCGAAAAAGCCCGCGCCGGTGAACTGGCCCTTGGCCGTGGCGAGCTGCGCCTCCTGGCGCGAGTAGCCCTGTGTGTTGGCGTTGGCAATGTTGTTGCCGGTGACTTGCAGCGCCGCGTAGTTGGCGAACATCGCCCGCGTGCCGATTCCCATCAAATTTGCCATATCAAGCGCTCGCTCGCTGCAGGCGCAGCGTGGTGTTGATCATGCGAGTGAGCTTGGCGGCGTACTCCGGGTCGGTGGCGTAGCCGGCCTTCTGTAAACCCTGCGCAAACCCCTGGGCCGACGCACCGCTCTCCACCACCTTGGCGTAGCGCGGGTTGTTCTTCATCATCCGTGCGTAGTCGGTGAAGGCTTCTTCATAGCTGCCATAGGCGCGGAACTTGGCCTTGACCTTGCGCGCTTCGCCGTTGATCACCTCGGTGGTGGTGACCTCGGTGGTCGGGCCCTTCCAGCTGCTAGTGGCCTTGATGCCGAACACGTTGAACGAGGTCGAGCCGTCGCCGTTCTTGATCTCGTGGCGGCCCCAGCCCGACTCGTGCGCGGCCTGCGCCACCATGAAGTTGGCGGGGATGCCGGTGGCGGCCTCGGCCGCCTTGGCAGCGCTGTCGTGCAGCTTCAGGAAGCCGATCTGGCGCTCCTTGCCTTGCAGGCCGCTGCTGAGTGGCGTTGCCGCGGGCTTGTCTGCCGGCGGGGCGGTTACGGCCGCCTTCGCTGCATCGGCGGCGATGTTGGCCAGCGGCTCGCCGAGCTGGCGCTCGAGCTGCCGGGCGATCATTTCGGAGAGGCCGCCGGGCAGGCCCGTCATCTGCGTGGCGAACTGCTGGTCGAGCATCTCGGTGCCCATCTTCGTGCCGGCGTTGTCGAGCATGCCCGACGACATCGACGCGTCACGCATGCTCTTCATCAGCTGCTGCATGAAGATGCCTTCGAACTGCTTGGCCGCTTCCTTGACCGCCGCCTTGGGGTCGGTCGACGCCGAGTTGCGCAGCCCGGCCAGCGCGCGGGTGTCGCCGCCGAGGGGGGAGTTGGGCGAGATGGCCATGGCTAGGACTCCCGCCGGGCCGCCCCAAGGGAGGCCTGCGCCCCCTCGGGGGGCAGTGAACGAATGTGAACGTGGGGGCTGCTCATATGACCTCAATCTCTGCGTTCAAGGCACCGGCAATCTTCATGGCTTGAAGAATCGCCAGCAGGTCTTGCGGTGTGGCACCCAGCGCGCTCAGTGCCTTCACCACGTCGGCGAGCTTGGCGCCCGCGGCCATCTGGATCAGCGCACCGGGTTCTTGCTTGATGGTGATCTCGGCCTTTTCCTTGACCACCGTCTCGCCCCGGGAGAACGGCGTGGGCTGGCTGATCACGGGTGTGGAGTTGATCGTGACCGACAGGTTGCCGTGCGCCACGGCACAGGCGCT
>NZ_JANOCG010000151.1:0-2680 GCF_031412075.1 Rhizobacter sp. | reverse complement strand
GCCGGTCCATCGGCGTGGTGCCGGCGTGGCAAGACACGCCGACCATCTCGCCCAGGTAGCGCACGCTGCCGTTGATGGAGGTGACCACGCCCAGCGGCAGGTCGATCTCGTTCAACACCGGGCCTTGTTCGATGTGCACCTCGACGAAGCCCATGTACTGCGTCGGGTCGCGCTTCAGCGCTGCGATCTGCCCCGGGTCGCGGCCGGCGGCGAACATGGCCTCGCGCATGGTGATGCCGTCGGCGTCTTTCTGGTTCAGCCAGCTGAAATCGAAGCGACCAATCACCGCACCGGAGCCGAGGAAGGAGGCCTTGTAGCGCTGGCCTTCTTCTTCGGCGAAGCCGATCACCTCCAGGCCGAAGGGCAGGCGCTTGCCCGAGCGGTGCAGCTCTCGCACACAGACCATCGGCACGAAGATGCCGAGGCGGCCATCGTATTTGCCGCCGTTGCGCACGGTGTCGAAATGGCTACCGGTGAGCAGGCGCGGGGCCTGCGGGTCGCTGCCGTGATAGATCCCCACGACGTTGCCGACGGCGTCGACTTCCACCTCGTCGAAGCCGCAGTCGTGCATCCAGCGCACGAGCTGCACCTGGCAGGCCTGGTGCGCCGGGGTGAGGTAGGTGACGGTGAGCGCGCCTTCGACGTCACTGTGCTGCGCCAACAGCTCGGCGCAGTCCCACACCTGGTTGCCCCACACCGGGTCCACGCCGAACTTGTCGTTGAGCCGGATCTCGGCAATGCGGTGGATGTTGCGCAGGCACTCGGCCAGTTCGAAGTCGGCGTGGTTCTCGAGCCGGCGCGCGAAGGTGCTGATGATCTCTGGCCGCGTGAG
This sequence comes from Rhizobacter sp., assembly GCF_031412075.1. Taxonomy (GTDB): domain Bacteria; phylum Pseudomonadota; class Gammaproteobacteria; order Burkholderiales; family Burkholderiaceae_C; genus Rhizobacter. Next base: position 1,848 of record NZ_JANOCG010000151.1, on the reverse strand, counting down.
GCCGGTGCCGCGCGGCCCGCGCACCGCCACGATGAAGGGCCAGCCGAATTTGGCGAGGTACTCGGCGTTGAGCCGTTGCAGCTTGGTCAGCTCTTCGGGCGAACAGGCCTTGAGGCCGGCGGTGGCCTGCTCGTGCGTTGATTCGGCGGTGAGCTGGCCCTGCTCGGCGAGTTGGCCTGCGAGCTGGGGGTGAGCGCGGATCAATGCGAGCTGCGCAGCACGGTCGGCCTGTCGCACGGTGTCGGCCATCGTGTGCTTCAGGTGGGCCAGGCTCTTGAATGGCCGCTGCGCCAGCGCGGCTTCGGCGATCCAGGGCGAGTGTTCGTAGACGCCGTCGAGCATCTGCGCCGCTTCGGTCAGCGTCGCTGCGTTCAGTTGATCGAGCGTCATCATGTGGGCGCCGGAAAGTGCTGCTTCCAGTGCCGCGCGATGTCGATGCGCCGGCACACCCACACCTTGTTGTGGGCGAGCACGTGGTCGAGAAAGCGCTGCAGCGAGGCAATGCGGCCCGGCTTGCCGAGCAGGCGGCAGTGCATGCCGATGCTCATCATCTTGGGCGCGGTGTCACCCTCGGCATACAGCGCGTCGAAGCTGTCACGCAGGTAAGTGAAGAAGTGCTCGCCGGTGTTGAAGCCCTGGGTCTGCACGAAGCGCATGTCGTTGGTGTCCAGCGAGTAGGGCACCACCAGGTGCTGCACCGTGCTGCCGTCGCTCTTGGTGACCGGCGTCCAGAACGGCAGGTCGTCGCCGTAGTAGTCGCTGTCGTACTCGTAGCCGCCATGGTCGACCACCAGGCGGCGGGTGTTGGGGCTGTCGCGGCCGGTGTACCAACCGAGCGGCCAGGTGCCGCCGGTCATGTCTTTCAGCACCTGGGTGGCGAGCTCGAGGTGGCGGCGTTCGGTGGCCTCAGGCAGGTTTTGGTAATGGATCCAGCGCAGGCCGTGGTTGGCGATCTCGTAGTCGTTTTCCATGAAGCAGGCCAGCAGCTCGGGGTAACGCTGCAAGGCCATGCCCACGCCAAACACCGTGAGCGGCAGCCCGCGCTTTTCGAACTCGCGCAGGATGCGCCACACACCCACGCGCGAGCCGTACTCGTACATCGACTCCATGGTCATGTGCCGGCTTTCGTAAGCCTGGGCAGTGATCAGCTCGGAGAGAAAGGTCTCGGAGGTCGGGTCGCCGTGCAGCGGGTTGTTTTCGCCGCCTTCTTCGTAGTTGAGGACAAACTGCACGGCGATCTTGGCGCCGCCCGGCCACTGCGCATGCGGCGGTTTGCGGCCGTAACCGACCATGTCTCTGGGATAGGTGTCGTGGCTCATGGTGTGTCAGTACTCCGGTCGCAGGACCGATTCGAGATCGGGCACACGCGGATTGAGCCGCAGGTTGCGCTCGACGTTGTGTAAATGGCTTTCCATCAGCTTGACGGCGGCGCGCGCGTCGCGCTTTTCGAGCGCGTCGACGATGGCCACGTGTTCCGCGAAGGAGTGTTCGGCCGAATGGGCAGACTGGTACATCAGTGAAATCAGCGAACTGCGTGACACCAGCTCTCGCAAGATGTCGGCCAGGGCCTCGTTGCCGAGCATTCGGGCCAGCACCACATGGAAGTCGGCCAGCAGCTGGGTGCGGCCCGACACATCGGTGCGCTGCACGGCGGCCTGCTCGTCGCGCAAATGCGCGCGCAATTCGGCAATGTGGTCGGGTGTGAGCTGGCTGGCGGCGCGCTTGATCATGGCCGACTCCAGCATGTGGCGCACCTCGAACACCTGGCGTGCCTCTTCGACGCTCGGCTGGGCGACCCGCGCGCCGCGCGCCTGTTCCAGCGTGACGAGCTTGTCGCGGCTCAACTGG
>NZ_JANOCG010000150.1:0-3677 GCF_031412075.1 Rhizobacter sp. | reverse complement strand
GGCCGCCGAGAAAGATCAGCAGTGAGAGCACGCCGGCGACGATCGGCCGGTCGATGAAAAATTTGGAGAAGTTCATGGGGAGCTTTCAGCAAACCCCGTTCGCCCTGAGCCTGTCGAAGGGCCAGCACGGCACGGCGCTGGCTTCGACGGGCTCAGCCCGAACGGAGTACTTTCAGGATTTGGATGCGGCGGTGGAAGCGGCCGCGGCCTTGAGTTCCATCTCGACCGCCTGTGGCGCCACCAACGCCCCAGGCCGAATGCGCTGCAGCCCGTTGACGACCACACGCTCTTGCGGCTTCAAACCCGCCGTGACGATGCGCAAGCCCTTGGCGTGCGCACCCAGCGTGACCTCGCGGTAGGCGGCGGTGTTGTCGGCACCCACCACCATCACGAACTTCTTGTTCTGGTCGGTGCCCACCGCACGCTCGTTGACCAGCAGCGCCTGCGCGTTTTTCACCTGGCCCATGCGCAGCTTGGCAAACTGGCCGGGCATCAGGTGGCCGTCCTTGTTGTCGAACACCGCGCGCACACGCACCGTGCCGCTCTTGGCATCCACCTGGTTGTCGACCAGCTGCAGGTGGCCGAGGTAGGGCGTCTCGGCGGTGGCGGCGGTGCCCATCTGCACCGGGATGCGTTCGAGCTGCGAGCGGGCGCTGGCCCCGCTCGGCAGGTCGCGCAACGCACGTGCCACCACCTGCTCGTCGGCGTCGAAGCTCGCGTAGATCGGGCTCACCGAGACCAGCGTGGTCAGCACCGGCGCCCCGGGACCGGCGGCCACCAGGTTGCCGGTGGTGATCTCGAGCTTGCCCACCCGGCCGGCCACCGGCGCACGCACCTGGGTGTAGCCGAGGCTCAACCTCGCGCTCTGCCAAGCGGCTTGTGCCGCACGCAGGTTGGCATCGGCCTCGCGGAACGCGTTGTGGCGCTCGTCGAGCTCTCGCTGGGCGATGGCCTGCTCGTCGAACAGGCGGCGTGCGCGCTCATGTTCGCTGCGGCTGAACGACTGGCGGGCCTGCGCCGCGACCACCTGTGCTTCGGCCCGCTCGACGTCGGCTTCATACGGTGCGGGGTCGATGGTGATCAGCAGATCGCCCTTGCCCACCAGCGCACCTTCGCGAAAGTGCACCGATTGCACCGTGCCCGCCACACGCGAGCGGATGTCGACACGCTCTACCGCTTCGAGCCGGCCCGAGAACTCGTCCCAGGTGGTGACTTCGCTCTGCACCACGGTCGCCACAGACACCGGTGTGGCCTGGGGCGCGGTGCCGGGCGTCGCCTCGGCCGGCGTGGTGCGCAGCGTGAAGACGGCGGTGACGATGGCGCTCACCGCGGTGAGCGCGGTACCGGCCGCCCACAGGCGGCGCGAGCGTTGGGGAGTGCGGGGTTGTGGGTTCGTCGACATGGTGCAAATCCTTCAGGCAAAGCAGCGGCTCACCTCGCGGTACGAGGCTTTTCGCTTTGAAAAGTGGGGAACTAACTATTCGTAGCGATCACTACGACATATGGCAGAATGTAGCCACCCTGCAAGAGCAGGTCAAGCTATTTGATAGCGATCGTTATGAAAAAAACAGCAGAGACATCGGCCTGCCCTACGGCGCCGGCCAAACCACGCGGCCGGCCGCTCTCGTTCGACCGCGACGCCGCGCTCGAGCAGGCCATGCATGTGTTCTGGGAGCGCGGCTACGAGGCCGCGTCGATTGCCGACCTGACCAGCGCCATGGGCATCACGCCGCCCAGCCTGTACACCGCGTTTGGCGACAAGGAGAAGCTCTTCCTCGAAGCCATCGAACGTTATGCGCTCGGCCCCGGCAGCGCCGGCCCGCGGGCCCTGAAAGAAGAACCCACTGCGCGGGGCGCCATCGAGCGCTGGCTGCACGAGGCCGCCGAAGAACTCACCCGGCCCTGCCACCCCAAGGGCTGCATGGTCGTGATGGCCACCACCAACTGTTCGGTGGCCGCCGAGCACGTGCAGACCGCACTCGCCAAGCGCCGCGCTGCGGCCATCGCCAGCATCCGCGAGCGCATCCAGGAGGGCGTCGACCGCGGCGAGCTGCCGGCCGAGACCGACGCCAAGGCGCTGTCGAACTTCTACTCGACCATCTACCAGGGCATGTCGATGCAGGCGAAAGACGGCGCCACACGCGCCAGCCTGCTTGCGACCGTGGACGCGGCGATGCGCGCCTGGCCGGCGGCCACCCCCAAGCGACGCGCGGCGGCACCGCAACGCTGAATCTCGCCCGTAAAAGTGCCCCCGACGCTTGCGCGAGGGGGGCATTCAAAGCAGGCCGAGGGCCTGCCGCTTCTGGCTAGAGAAACATCAACGTACCTTGCCAGCCTTCCACGCGTTCAGCAGCGTGTCGTAGGCAATCGTTTCACCCTTGGGCTTTTCGTTGGCCAGCTTGGCCCACGGGGCACCCTTGTCGCTCAGGTACTTCTTGGGGTCTTCCTTCTTGTTGAGCTTCGGTGCGCAACGGGCCATGCCGGCGCGCTCGAGGCGGGCCATCACCTGGTCCATCTCTTCGGCCAGGTTGTCCATGGCTTGCTGCGGGGTCTTTTCACCCGTCACCGCCACGGCCACGTTCTTCCACCAGAGCTGCGCGAGCTTCGGGTAGTCGGGCACGTTGGTGCCGGTGGGCGTCCAGGCCACACGCGCCGGGCTGCGGTAGAACTCCACCAGGCCGCCGAGCTTCGGAGCCAGGTCGCTCATGGCCTTGCTCTGGATGTCGCTCTCGCGGATCGGCGTCAGGCCCACGATCGTCTTCTTCAGCGACGTGGTCTTGGCCGTCACGAACTGCGCATACAACCAGGCGGCTGCCGTGCGGTTCGCGTCATGGGCTTCGAAGAAGGTCCACGAGCCCACGTCCTGGTAGCCGTTTTGCATGCCCTGTTTCCAGTACGGGCCGTTCGGGCCAGGGGCCATGCGCCACTTGGGCGTGCCGTCGGCGTTGACCACCGGCAGGCCGGGCTTGGTCATGTCGGCGGTGAAGGCGGTGTACCAGAAGATCTGCTGCGCGATCTGGCCTTGTGCGGGCACCGGGCCGGCTTCGCCGAAGGTCATGCCGATGGCTTCTTTCGGCGAGTACTTCTTCATCCAGTCAACGTACTTGGTGAGTGCGTAGACAGCAGCGGGCGAGTTGGTCGCGCCACCACGGGAGACAGAAGCACCCTGCGGCGTGCAGCCGTCGGCCGAGGCACGGATGCCCCATTCGTCGACCGGCTTGCCGTTGGGGATGCCGATGTCGGCGGTGCCGGCCATCGACAGCCACGCGTCGGTGAAACGCCAGCCCAGCGAGGGGTCTTTCTTGCCGTAGTCCATGTGGCCATAGATCGGCTTGCCGTCGATGGTCTTCACGTCGTTGGTGAAGAATTCGGCGATGTCTTCGTAGGCTGACCAGTTGAGCGGCACGCCCAGGTCGTAGCCGAACTTGGCCTTGAACTTGTCCTTCAGGTCCTGGCGCGCGAACAGGTCGGCACGGAACCAGTACAGGTTGGCAAACTGTTGGTCGGGCAACTGGTAGAGCTTCTTGTCGGGTCCAGTGGTGAAGCTGGTGCCGATGAAGTCCTTGATGTCCAGGCCCGGGTTCGTCCACTCCTTGCCCTTGCCGGCCATGTAGTCGGTCAGGTTCATGATCTTGCCGTAGCGGTAGTGCGTGCCGATCAGGTCGGAGTCACTGATC
>NZ_JANOCG010000149.1:0-5332 GCF_031412075.1 Rhizobacter sp. | reverse complement strand
GACCGACCACATCGAAGGAGACATCAAGTGACCACCCCCGCTCCCCAGCGCCGCCGCTTCCTCAAACGCGCTTCCGCCGCCGCCGCAGGCGCCGGTGCCCTGGCCGCGCCCATGGTGTCGAACGCGCAGACCACCTCGCTGCGTTTTCAAAGCACCTGGCCCGCGAAAGACATCTTCCACGAATACGCCAACGACTTCGCCAAGAAGGTGAACGACATGGCCGGTGGCCGCCTCAAGATCGAGGTGTTGCCCGCCGGTGCCGTGGTGCCCGCCTTCCAGCTGCTCGAAGCGGTGAGCAAGGGCACGCTCGATGGCGGCCACGGCGTGGTGGCTTACCACTACGGCAAGAACTCGGCGCTCGCGCTGTGGGGCTCTGGCCCGGCCTTCGGCATGGACCCGAACATGGTGCTCGCCTGGCACAACTACGGCGGTGGCAAGGTGCTGCTGGAGGAGATCTACAAGGCCATCAACATGGACGTGGTCTCGTACCTCTACGGGCCCATGCCCACCCAGCCCTTTGGCTGGTTCAAGAAGCCGATCGCCAAGGCGACCGACGTGAAGGGCATGAAGTTCCGCACCGTCGGCCTGGCGGTCGACATGTACACCGCGATGGGTGCTGCGGTGAACCCGCTGCCCGGCGGCGAGATCGTGCCCGCGCTCGACCGCGGCCTGATCGATGGTGCCGAGTTCAACAACGCATCGAGCGACCGCACGCTGGGCTTCCCTGACGTGGCGAAGAACTGCATGCTGCAAAGCTTCCACCAGAGTGGCGAGCAGTTCGAGATCCTGTTCAATAGACCGAAGCTCACCGCCTTGCCGGCCGAGCTGCGCGCCATCGTCGACTACGGGGTGCAGGCCGCGAGCGCCGACATGAGCTGGAAGGCCATCGACCGCAACTCGAAGGACTACGACGAGCTGAAGAAGGCCGGCGTGAAGTTCTACAAGACGCCAGATGCCATCCTCAAGGCCCAGCTCGACGCGTGGGACGAGATCATCAAGAAGAAGGGCGGCGAGAACCCGCTGTTCCAGAAGGTGCTCGACTCGCAGAAGGTCTTCGCGCAGCGCGCCAAGCAGTGGCAGAACGACTACATGGTCGACTTCAACATGGCCTACAACCGCTACTTCAAGGGTGCGCCCAAGAAGGCCTGAACGGCTGGCCTGCCTCGGCGTCTTTGGCCGCCGAGGCAGGCCCTCTTCTGAACAATGAACACACAACGACTGCTGTACGTCGCCGACCAGATCAGCACCTGGGTGGGCAAGACCTTCGCGTGGCTCATCGTCGCGCTGATGTTGGTGGTGTGCGCCGAGGTCTTCAAGCGCTATGCCCTGAACGCACCCACGGCGTGGATCTACGACATCAACAACATGATGTACGGCACCCTGTTCATGATGACCGGCGCCTACACGCTGGCCCAGGCCGGCCATGTGCGCGGTGACTTTTTCTACGGCAGCATGAAGCCGCGCACCCAGGCTTCGATCGACCTGGTGCTGTACATCGTGTTCTTCCTTCCCGGCATCGGTGCGCTCACCTGGGCCGGCTGGGACTACTTTCATGACTCGCTGGCGATGCGCGAGCAAACCTTCAACGCCACGCCGCTGCCGGTCTACCCCTTCAAGCTCATGATCCCGGTGGCCGGCGCCATCGTGATGCTGCAGGGCCTGGCCGAGATCCTGCGCTGCGTGGTGTGCCTGCGCACCGGCGAGTGGCCGTCGCGGCTGAAAGATGCCGGCGAGATGGACGTGGTCGAAGAGCAGCTCGCCGCCAGCACCTACGTCGATGAAGACACCCGGCGCGACGCGATCGAGCGCGCGCACCACATCGACGAATCGGCCCGCCAGCGTAACAAGAACGATGAAGGTCTGAGATGAGCAATCCCGCACTCGGCCTGGCGATGCTGGGCTTGATCGTGGTCGTGATCATGCTGGGCTTTCCCACGGCCTTCACGCTGATGGGCCTGGGCATGTTCTTCGGCTTCATCGCCTTCTATGACCCCGCGATGCCGTGGTTCGACAACAAGGTGTTCGACCTGATGGTGCAGCGCGCTTACGGCGCGATGACCAACGAGACGCTGCTGTCCATCCCGCTCTTTGTGCTGATGGGCTACGTGATGGAGCGCGGCGCGCTGGTCGACAAGATGTTTCATGCGGTGCAGCTGGCCTTTCGCCGTGTGCCGGGCTCGCTGGCGGTGGCCACGCTGATCATCTGCACCTTCTGGGGCATTGCCAGCGGCCTGGTTGGCGCGGTGGTGGTGCTGATGGGCGTGATCGCGATGCGGCCGATGCTCAAGGCGGGCTACGACACGCGGCTGGCCGCGGGTGTGATCACTGCTGGGGGCACGCTGGGCATCTTGATCCCGCCCTCGGTGATGATCATCGTGTACGCGGCCGTGGCCGGGCAATCGGTGGTCAAGCTGTATGCGGCGGCCATGTTCCCGGGTTTCTTCCTCGCCTTCCTCTACCTGGTCTACGTGATCGGCTGGTCGATGATCCAGCCCAAGGTCGCGCCCCGCCTGCCGCCCGAGCAACAGCGTGCCGACATCACACCGGGCGTGGCCTTCCTGGCCGCCAACTACTCCGCGCGCATGCTGCCGGCCTTGCTGAAGGCGGTGGTGGCACCGGGCCGGGCGCTGCGCGCTCAGCTCGAAGGGGTGCGTCTCACCTGGCTGGGCCTGGTGCGCCAGCTCGTCGCCGCCCTCACGCCGTTCTTGCTGGCTGCGGTGACGCTGGGTGCGGTGTGGTGGTACGTGACCATCTATTCGCAGCAGGACAACAACCAGGCCGCGCCGGCCGAGGTGGAGCAGTCACAACCGGCCGAGCGCAGCGCCGAGCCCACAACGCCGAGCGGCGGCTTGCAGGAGCCGCAGTCGGGTGGTTTGCAGGAGCCCCAGTCAGACGGCCTGGCGGAGCCGCCAAGCGCGGCCTCCGAGCCCGAGCCGAGCGGCAGTGTGCAAGAACCTCCGGGCACGGCGACCGTACCCGCAGCCGCTGAGCCAGGCCTGCAGTCGCTCGGGGAGCCGGTCGCCGCGCCTCGCACGGCGGCGGTGCCGGAGAACTTCTACATCTCGTTCTGGTTGACCTGTGCCATCACGCTGGCGCTGCTGGCCTGGTACTACTGGCGCATGGACGCCGAGCTGTTCGAGATCTTGCGCATGCTGGTGACCTCGGTGATGCCGCTGGCCATCCTGACGCTGGTGGTGCTGGGGGTGATCCTGTTCGGCATCACCACCGCCACCGAATCGGCGGCGGTCGGGGCGGCGGGCGCCTTCCTGATGGCCTGGCAGGCCGGCACGCTCAACTTGAAGCGAACCAAGGAGGCGGTGTTCCTCACGGCCAAGACCACTGCCATGGTGTGCTGGCTGTTCGTGGGCTCGGCACTCTTTTCGGCGGTGTTTGCGCTGCTGGGCGGCCAGCGCATCATCGAAGAGTGGGTGATGGGCATGAACCTCACGCCACTGCAGTTCTTGTTGCTGGCTCAGGTGATCATCTTCATTCTCGGTTGGCCGCTGGAGTGGACCGAGATCATCGTGATCTTCGTGCCCATCTTCCTGCCGCTGCTGGCGCATTTCCAGATCGACCCGCTGCTGTTTGGCGTGATGGTGTTCGTCAATCTGCAAGCGGCCTTCTTGTCGCCGCCGGTGGCCATGTCGGCCTTCTATCTGAAGGGGGTGTCGCCGCCGCATGTGACGCTGAATCAGATCTTCGCGGGCATGATGCCGTACATGCTGATTGTCATCTTGTGCATGGTGTTCATGTACATCTGGCCTTCACTCACCTTGTGGCTGCCGAGGTATCTCTACGGCGGCTGAGACCATGCCACCCGGGCTGACCCGCATCGCCCGATGAGTGTCGACGCCGGGAAACAGGGGCGGGCGCGCCGGTGCATGACGCGCCCCGTCAATCCACCGGCCGGATGGCGCGGCATCCCCCTAGAATTGACGTATACGTCAACTAGAACGCCCGCCCCGAGGCCGGCCGGAGACCGCATGCCTTCACTCAGCTCCAAGCTCAGCCCGCGCTCAGAAGACTTCAAGGCCAACGCGGCTGCCATGCGCGTACTGGTCGACGACCTCAACGCCAAGCTCGCCCAGGTGGCGCTCGGTGGCGGTGTGGCCCCGCGCGTCAAGCACGTGGCACGCGGCAAGCTGCTGCCGCGCGACCGTGTCGAGATGCTGCTCGACCCTGACACGCCGTTTCTGGAGATCGCGCCGCTCGCCGCCCACGGCATGTACAACGGCGACGCGCCCGGTGCCGGCCTGATCGCCGGCATCGGCCGCGTGGCCGGTGTCGAGTGCATGGTGGTCTGCAACGACGCCACCGTGAAGGGCGGGACGTATTTCCCGCTGACCGTCAAGAAACACCTTCGCGCGCAAGAGATCGCGCAGGCCAACCACCTGCCTTGCATCTACCTCGTCGACAGCGGCGGCGCCAACCTGCCCAACCAGGACGAGGTCTTCCCCGACCGCGACCACTTCGGCCGCATCTTCTTCAACCAGGCGCAGATGAGCGCGGCCGGCATCCCGCAGATCGCGGTGGTGATGGGCTCGTGCACGGCAGGCGGCGCCTACATGCCGGCGATGAGCGACGAGTCGATCATCGTCAAGAACCAGGGCACCATCTTTCTTGCCGGCCCGCCGCTGGTCAAAGCGGCCATCGGCGAAGTGGTGAGCGCGGAAGACCTGGGCGGTGGCGACGTGCACACGCGTTTGAGCGGCGTGGCCGACCACCTGGCGCAGAACGACACCCACGCGCTGGCGATCGCGCGCAACGCGGTGGCCCACCTCAACTGGCGCAAGGACAACCCGCTGCGCTGCATTGAACCGAAGCCGCCGCTGTTCGACGCGGGCGAGCTGCACGGCGTGATCCCGACCGACACGCGCAAGCCGTTCGATGTGCGCGAGATCATTGCCCGCATCGTCGATGGCAGCGAGTTCGAAGAGTTCAAGGCCCGCTATGGCGCCACGCTGGTGACCGGCTTTGCGCACATCGAAGGCATGCCGGTGGGCATCGTCGCCAACAACGGCGTGCTGTTCAGCGAGTCGGCGCTCAAGGGCGCGCACTTCATCGAGCTGTGCGGCCAGCGCAAAGTGCCGCTCGTGTTCTTGCAGAACATCACCGGCTTCATGGTCGGGCGCAAGTACGAAGCCGAAGGCATCGCCAAGCACGGCGCCAAGATGGTGACCGCGGTGGCGACCGCCACGGTGCCCAAGTTCACCGTCATCATCGGCGGCAGTTTCGGCGCCGGCAACTACGGCATGTGCGGCCGCGCCTACAGCCCGCGCTTCCTGTGGATGTGGCCCAACGCGCGCATCAGCGTGATGGGCGGCGAACAGGC
>NZ_JANOCG010000148.1:0-7011 GCF_031412075.1 Rhizobacter sp. | reverse complement strand
GCCCGAGCGCCTCGGCCTCGCTGTAGCCCGAGAGGGCGGTGAAGGCCGGGTTCACCTTGACGATCTTGCATTGGGCATCGGTGACGATGAAGCCTTCGCCGCTTTGCTCGAACAGCTTGGCGGCCAGCAAGAGTTGCGCGTTGGCCTGGCGGCGCGCCGTGACATCGTGCATCACGCCGACGAACTGCGCGGGCACGCCCGGCTCGTCGAACACCGGCGTCACCGAGAGCTCGTTCCAGAACGGCGTGCCGTCCTTGCGGTAGTTGAGGATGTCGCCATGGAACGGCCGCGCCTCGGCCATGGCCGAGCGCAAGGCCAGACGCGTCTGCGGGTCGGTGCCGGGGCCTTGCAGCAGGCTGGCGCTGCGGCCGGCCACCTCGTCGGCGGTGTAGCCCGAGATGTCTTCGCACGCCCTGTTCATGTAGTTCACCAGGCCGTGGGAGTCGGAGATCAGCACCCCTTGCGAGATCGCGCCGAGTGCGCTGTCGCGCAGGCGCAGCGTCGACAGGCTGGCTTGCAGGCTGGCCTCCACACGCTGCTGCTGCTCGACCAGTTGCAGCAGCACCTGGCGCGCCTCCAAGGCCGCCTTGCTGCGGTGTTGCCACGTCAGGTCGGTGGTGATCATGCCCAGGGCGCCGGGCAGACCTTCGATCAGCAGCGGGCTGACCGACACCATCACGGGCACACGAGCACCCGCCGGGGTGAGCAGGTCCAGCTCCGCGTTGCGTTTGCCGAGCGAGCCCTCTCGCAACAACCGAACCAGCGCCTCGTGCCCCTCCGGCGCAAACCAACTGTGGACCCGCGAGCCGATCACCTGCTGCAGCGGCCTCCCCGTCAGCTCGGCCAACCGCCTGTTGGCGTACGCGACCACACCCTCGCAGGTCAAAGTCAGGGCGCCTTCCCCCATCTCCTCGATCAGCGAGCGATAGGGCCGGTCCGGGCCATCGAGCGTGAACACGCGCCTGCTGCCGGCCGCGCCGACGAACAAGGCATCCACCTCATCCCCCAGGATGGCCCCGAGCGCCGCTTCCAGCTGCGCCACCTGGCGTCGCAAGCTCGCGTTCTGGAGATTCAGGTCGTCATGCGGCTGCAGTGGCGCGGGGGCGGCGGTCACCTCGACGGCAATGACGGCGCTGTGGGTGCTCATGGGGGTTCCCTGTTGTCTACCTGGGGGTCACTGGGGTTGCAGATCCAACCAGATCGCCACCCGTTCGCAAGGCAGGTGTATTTCACGCGCGGATCAACTCGCCGGAAGGCAGGAAAAACGCGTCAAAGCGGCTTGGCAGCGGAAGCCACGAACTTGAATCGAAGCGGCAGCTTCCAACTTGAATCAGGCCGCGTGCACAGCCCGCGCCGGCAGGCGGAAGGCCTCGATCGCTTCCTCGTGCTCCACCAGCCAGGTCTGGACGCGGGCCTCGTGGGGCACCGACAGATCGTCCATGATCAGGAACACCTTCTTGCTCGCGCCCTTGATCAGGCGGTGCAGAAAGCCGAGCAATGTGTGGGCATCCAGCGGCGCGTGGAAGGTGATCCAGCGCAACTGGCCCTTGTTGGTCACCGCCGAGATCATCGAGAGGCCGCGCCGGCTGCGTCGCATGCCACGCGGGCTGGATCGTGCCGCTGCGGCGGCCGGCGAGAGCCCGGTGTTCCCCGCCGTCAGTTGGCTGTTGCTGCCCCAGTGGATCTCGCCGCCTTCGGCCTTGGACTGGGCCAAGACCCGCGGATACCGATCCGCCAACCACTGATTCACCAGGAAAGACCGGGGGTCGAAGGCTTCGATCTTCGGCCGGCGCGCCGTGAAGCCCCAGCGCTCCAGGTACAGGCCCAGCGTGCGAACGGGCATGACGATGCCCAGTCGCTGCTCGATCAGGCGCGAGACGGCCGCGCGGTTCCACAGCGCGTCGGGCATGGCGAGCTGGTCTGGCGCGTTGTCGATGATCTGCTGACGAACCAGAGACTCCTGTTCGGGCGTGAGCATGCGCCCCTCGCCCGTTGCACGGCCACCGGGTGCACCGTGCAAGGCCCCGACGCCGAGCGCAGCATGGCGCTTGCAGATGCCAAATACGCCGGTGCGACTGAGGCCGACCTGCGACGCGATCTGCACATAGCTGCCGCCAGCGCGGCGCAACTCGATCACCTTGACGCGCATGTTGAACTTCGCTTCGCGCGGCAGCGAGCGCATGTTGACGGGCATTTCAACTGTCCGGATCGACGACGCGGGAGATCGGGCTGCGCGACCGCGCGAGCTCCCGGCCCAGCAACGCACCGAGCTCCTCCAGCGTGTGCTCCTTGCGCATCAGCGCCACCACGCCGAGCTCGGCGGCGGCAAGCCGCAACTCGTCTGAAATGAAACCCGAGCTGATCACCACCGGCAGATCGGCGGCACTCTCGCGCAGCGCCCGCGCGACCTCCAGGCCCGTCATCGGGGGCATGTTGTAGTCGCTCACCACGATGTCGAATGCGCCCGGTTGCGCCTGCACGGTGGCGAGGGCGGTGGCGGGGTCACTGAGGCAGGTGCCTTCATAGCCCAGGCGCTCCAGCAGCTGGCCCACCATCAAGAGCATGACTTCGTCGTCGTCGATGTACATCACGCGCTGGCCTTGCCCGTGCACGACCGGGTCGAGCGCTGCCGGAAGGGTCGCCACGGTGTCATCGGCCTTGGTGACCGGGAAATGCAGGTCGAAGGTGGTGCCGGCACCCAGGCGGCTGCGCACGGCGATGTGGCCGTGGTGGCTGGCCACGATGCCGTGCACGACCGACAGCCCCAAGCCCGTGCCGAGGCCGGGCGGCTTGGTGCTGAAGAAGGGCTCGAAGATGCGCATCTGCGTGGCAGCGTTCATCCCCTGGCCGTTGTCGCTCACGCTGAGGTGCGCATAGTCGCCGGCCGGCAAGGCGTTCGGGGGCGATGCATCGATGCGCACCGCGTCGATCACCAGCAGAATGCGCCCGGTGCTGCCAGACAGCGCCTGCCAGGCGTTGGTGCACAGGTTGATCACGATTTGCTGCAACTGGGTCTTGTCGCACAGGATCATCGGCTGTGGTGTCGTCTGCACGGTGAGCTCCAGCCTCACCGTGGCCGGCAGCGTCGCGCGCAGCATGTGGAGCGCCTCGCGCACGATCGGTTCGAGCGGCTCGGCTCTCAGCTGCGTCGGCTGGCGCCGGCTGAAGGCAAGGATCTGCTCCACCAGGCTGCGTGCGCGCCGGCCCGCCAGGCTGACCTGATCGAGCAGGGCGCTCGCTGTGTGACTCGGGCCCATGGCCTCACGCGCCATCCCGAGGTTGCCCAGCATCGAGCCCAGGATGTTGTTGAAGTCATGTGCGATACCGCCCGCGAGCGTGCCGATGGCGTCCATCTTGTGGGCCTCGCGCAGTTGCGCCTCGAGTGAGTGCCGCGTCTGCTCGGCCTGCTTGAGCGCGGTGATGTCGCGCTGCACACCGACGAACTGGGTCGGCTTGCCGCCCGCGTCGAACACCGGCGTGATCGACAAGTCGTTCCAGAACGTCGTACCGTCCTTGCGGTAGTTCTGCAGCTCGCCATGAAATGGCGTCACCGCAGCGAGCGCCTGGCGAATGGTTTGCACCGTCCGGGCATCGGTCTGCGGCCCTTGCAACCGTTTGCATGACTGCCCCAGCATCTCGGCCTCGGAATAGCCCGACATCGTCTCGAAAGCCGCGTTGACGTAGGTGACCTTTTGCTGAGCGTCGGTGATCATCACACCTTGCGAAATCGCGCCCAGCGCGCGGTCTTGCAAGCGCAGCGCGGCCAGGCTGGCTTGCAACTGCGCTTGCGTGTGCTGCTGGTCTTCGATCACCTCCAGCAGCTGGTGCCGCGCGAGCTTGTCGGCTTCGCTGCGCTGCTGCGCGGTCAGGTCGGTGACGACCATGCACAAGGCTTCGGGCAGCCCGTCGACGACGGACGGGTTGACCGACAGGTAGGTCGGAACGCGCAGGCCCTGGTCGGTCAGCAGATCGATCGCCAGGTTCTGCGTGCCGTGGCTGCCGTCGGCCAACAGGGTGACCAGGCTCGCGCGAGCCTCGGGAGCGAAGCACAGGTCGACGCGCGTGCCGATCAATCGGTTCAGTGGCCGGCCCAGCAGCGCGGCGAAGCTCCGGTTGCACCACGCGACCACGCCGTCCGGCGTGAGCGTCACCGCGCCGTCTGCCATGTCTTCGACCAACAAGCGGTAGGCACGGTCGGCGCCGTTCAGCGTGATCAGCTGCCGGCCCGTGTCGTCGGAGACGAACAGTGCATCTACATCACGGCTGCCAACGGCTCGCTCCGCGTGCGCGACGCGTGACGCCTGCCCGGGCGCCTGCGCCCTGCGACGCCCGTCCGGGGCCGGCTCCGGTGGGTGGTCGAGCGCGCCGGGGCCGGTGGTCGTGGTCATGGTGCGCCCGTCAAACGAGGCAGATCCAGCTCGCGAAGCACATCCTGGGTGTTCGACAAGTCGCCGATCAGCATGCGATGCGGTTTGGGCAGTTGTTTGACGAGGGTGGGCAGGGCGACGATCTGCGCGTCCTGCGCCAATTCGGGTTGCTGGTAAAGATCGATCACCTCGAGGTCGTGGCGGCCCGGCAGCAGGTCGAGACAGATCTTGCGAATGTTCGACAAGGCACGCAGCGAGCGTGGTGACTGCCCCGCCACGTAAAGGCGCAACACCCACACGTCGGAGTTGGCATTCATGGCGCGTCAGCCCGGCGGCTCTGGGCCATGTCCTGGCGGTCTTGGGTGAGCAGGTCTTCGCTGACCTCGGCCTGGTCGATCACGGCCAGCGCCGCAGCCTCGAGCGATGCGAATTCGGCGCGGATCGCCGTGACCTGTGCTTCCATCGCCGCGCGTTTGCTGTCCAGCTCTTTCTGCTTGCGCCCGATCTCCTGCTCGCGCGACAGCAGGGCCGAACGCTCCTGCGCCTCTTGTGCCAGCCGGGCTGAGCCCGTCAGCACTCCGGCCGGTCCGGTGTAGGGCTGGCGCAGCTCGATGCCCTGCGGCGTGAGCGAGAACTCGCGAATCTGGTTCGAGTGCTGCATGCCGCGCGACTTCAGCACGTAGAGGCCCCGGTTGCGCTCGCCGCCGAACTCCATGTCACGCACCATCAACCAGGTGTCGACCAGCGAGGAGATGGTGGCGTCGGTCTTTTCGATCTTTCCATCCACGGCACTGAGGCTGGTGAAAAAGCCGGTGATCTGGCGCACCTTGAGCGCGTCGACCAGGCGCAGCAGCATGCCGAGCACGTCGTTGGAGTCGCCCAGGGCGGTGAAGCTGCTGAGCGGGTCGACAACCACCGACTGCGGGTCGAAGCCCTGGATCGCCCGCAGCATGGTGGCCAGGTGCATTTCCAGTCCCAGGTGGCTGGGCCGGGCGGCGTGGAACCGGAGCAGGTCTTGCTCGACGAACGGGGCCAGGTCGAGCCCGATCGTGCGCATGTTGCGCATGATCTGGTTGGCCGACTCTTCGAAGGTGAAGAAGATGACCCGCTCGCCACGCTGGCAGGTGGCTGCGGCAAAGTGCGCCGCCAGGCTGGTCTTGCCGGTGCCCGCCGTGCCCGAGGCCAGCACGCTGCTGCCCTTGAAATAGCCTTGGCCGCCCAGCATGGCATCGAGCTCGGGCACGCCGCTCGGCACGCGTTCGTTGCTGACCTCGTGTTGCAGGCCGACCGAGGTGATGGGAAACACCGAGATGCCGGCCGAGTCGATCAGGAACGGGTATTCGTTGGTGCCGTGGGTCGAACCGCGGTACTTGACGACGCGCAGCCGGCGCGAAGACACCATGTCGACCACGCGGTGGTCGAGCATGATCACGCAGTCGGACACGTACTCCTCCAGACCTTGCCGCGTCAGCGCTCCCGGTTCGCTGCCGCGCTCGCCGGTGATGACGGCCGTGATCTGCCTGTCTTTCAGCCAGCGGAACAGGCGGCGAACCTCGGCGCGCAGCACCGCCGGGTTGGGCAGGCCGGAGAACAACGATTCGATGGTGTCCAGCAGGACGCGCTTGGCGCCGATGCGGTCGATCGCATGCCCCAACCGGATGAACAGGCCTTCGAGGTCGAAGTCGCCATACTGCTCGACCTCGCTGCGTTCGATGCGCACGAAATCAATCGCGAGCAGACGCCGGGCCACCAGATCGTCGAGGTCGAAGCCGAGTGAGGCCACGTTCTGCGTGAGGTCGACGGCCGTTTCTTCGAAGGCCATGATGACGCCGGGTTCGCCGTAGCGCAGCGCGCCATGGATCAGGAACTCGATGCCCAGCAGCGTCTTGCCGCAACCCGGCCCGCCGCACACCAGCGTGGGCCGCCCCTGGGGCAAGCCGCCGCCGGTCAGCTCGTCCAGGCCCTGGATGCCCGTGAGCGATTTGGAGATCTGCTGGGTGGAGGACATGGCGCGCGCCGGCTTCCGATCGAACGGATGCAAGTTGCCGGGGGTACCGATGGGCACATTGCGTGAGGGCCGTCATCGCGAACGGGACGATTTGCCCTTCGACAGACTCCGCTCTGTCAGTGGGGCTGTTTCGCTGCGCTTGCAGGGTGGTCGCTGCCTGATTTCGTGCACCGCCCGTGAGGCGCGGTGCTGCTTGCAGTGTGCGCCTCTTCTCGGGTGACTCTCGGACTTATTCGGGCCGCTGCCCGTGCAGTCTGCACGCAGATGAAGGTGCGCAGCGCCAGCCGAGCCGGCCGACCTCGAACGAACCTCAGGCTCGTGTCAGTCTGAACACCGACACCACCTGGGCCAGACGCTGGGCCTGGTCCTTGAGCGACTCCGCCGCGGCCGCCGATTCTTCCACCAGTGCGGCGTTTTGCTGCGTCATCTGGTCGAGCTGGATCACCGAGGTGTTGATCTGCCCGATGCCGTCGCTCTGCTCCGATGCCGCCGCGGTGATCTCGCCAATGATATCGGCCACACGCTGCACCGAGCCCACGATCTCGTTCATGGTGGCGCCGGCATCGGCCACCAGGCGCGAACCGGCTTCGACCTTGTCGACGCTGGCGCCGATGAGGCCCTTGATCTCGCGCGCGG